>JARXKR010000023.1 GCA_030271565.1 Pseudomonadota bacterium | reverse complement strand
ACCCAGCTCGCCCCGACCGCCGGGGCGATGGGCTATGGCGTGCCTGCAGCAGTCGCCGCCGCGCTGCGCCATCCGGAACGCACCGTGGTCGCGCTGGCCGGGGACGGCGATTTCCTGATGAACGGACAGGAGCTCGCGACTGCGGAGCAATATGGCGTGGACCTGTTGGTCATACTGGTCGACAACAGTGCCTACGGCACGATCCGGATGCATCAGGAGCGCGAATTTCCTGAACGCATCTCGGGCACCACCCTGCACAATCCCGATTTCGCTGCACTCGCAGTCGCCTATGGCGGCTGGTCGGCGCGGGTCGAGACGACCGCGCAGTTTACCGAAGCCTTGACTGAGGCCCAGACGCGCAAGGGTCTGCGGCTGCTTCACCTGATTATCGATATCGAGCAATTGAGCGCGGGCGGCGCGACGATTTCAGGGTTGCGGGCGCGCAAGCACTAGCTGCTGCAAACCCGCCACCGTCATCCTGAACTCGTTTCAGGACCCATTTCTCACCACAAGTGGAGCGTGGTGCCACGCGCTCAGTCCACGGTTGGGCGACGTAACGTCTGCACTGCTTGCTCCAGATTTGCGGCACGATGGGCCCTGAAACAAGTTCAGGGTGACGAAAAAAAGAGTGACTGGCTCGCTCGTCTGTCGCCCCGCCTAGTTCTTCGACAATGCCACAATATGCTCCCACTCGGCGGGTTTGACCGGTGACACCGAGAGCCGGAACTTGGTCAGCAAATCCATGTCGGCCAGCGCCGGGTCGGCCTTGATCTCTTTCAAAGTCACCGCCCGCTTGAGCTTTTTGACTGGCTTGACCTTGACCGAAGTCCAGCGCCCGGTCGGATCGGTCGGATCCTGAAATCCCGCCTTGCTGATCTTGATGATCCCGACGATCTCCACGCCGACGTTGGAGTGATAGAAGAACGCCTCATCGCCGACCTGCATTGCCCTCAAGTGCAACCGCGCGGTGTAATTGCGCACCCCGTCCCAGGTTCCCTCACCCTCGGCGATCAGATCATCCCAGCCGTAGACGTCGGGCTCGGACTTGAGCAGCCAGTACGATTTGATTTTGGTCATTCCAGCGCCTCGAAAAAGGTCTATGCCGGGCCCATAGCAAGGCAACCACGGACCCGTCCACCAATGGTACTCGACAAACTCCCCGTCCTCTCGCTCGCCGATGACAAGGCCCGCTTTTCGCAGGATATTGGCGAAAGTTTCCGCAATTTCGGCTTCGCGCTGGTCAAGGATTTCGGCATCGATCGCGATCTGATCAGCCGTGCCTGGCAGTTGTCGGAGGCGTTCTTCAAACTCCCCGAAGAAGAGAAGCGCAGCTATCACAATCCGGCGATCGCCGGGGCGCGCGGCTACACACCGTTCGGGGTCGAGATCGCCAAGGACGCCAAGGCCCACGATCTCAAGGAATTCTGGCACATCGGCCGCGATCTGCCCGAAGGCAGCCCACTTGCCGACATGTCGATGCCGCCCAACGTCTGGCCCGCCGCGCCCGAAGGCTTCAGGGAGCTATTCAGCGAGCTCTATCGCCAGTTCGACAATGCCGGGGCAACCATCCTGTCGCGCATCGCGATTTATCTCGGGCTCGACGAACACTGGTTCGACCCGGCCATCGAAGACGGCAATTCGGTGATGCGGTTGCTGCACTATCCGCCGCTTACGGGCATGGACGGCGAAGCCATCCGCGCCGGGGCGCACGGCGATATCAACCTGATCACGCTGCTGCTCGGTGCCGAGGAAGCGGGGCTTGAACTGCTGACCCGCGACGGAACCTGGATTCCGGCCAATCCGCCCGAAGGCGCGCTGGTGGTCAACGTCGGTGACATGCTTGAGCGGCTGACCAACCACATGCTGCCCTCGACCATCCACCGGGTGCGCAATCCCGATGCGTCGCGCGCGCAGTTCAGCCGCTATTCGATGCCATTCTTCCTCCACCTGCGCAGCGATTTTCCGATCAAAACCCTGCCGCAGTGCATCACCCCCGAAAATCCCGATCGCTACCCCCAGCCGATTCTGGCTGACGAGTTCCTCCAGCAGCGGCTGCGCGAGATCGGGTTGAAGAAATAGCGCGGGCCCGCTCCTAACCGACCGTAAAGCCGGTCTTAACGCTATTTTCAGGCCTGTCTGCGACATCTTGCGTGTCTGCAGACAGGGGAACGCGCGCATGGCGCAAGGCGAAGTGACGAGTGCGGCGCGCGAAGCGGTCTCGCCCCGGTTGGGACGGTCGAATCGCGATATCATGACGCTGGGCATCGCCAGCGCGGCAGTCATCCTGTTTGTCGGGAACGGCGGTTCGGTCTTGCCGCAAATCGTGCGCGGACTGGTCGGCGACGGCACTGGTCCAGACCGTTTGCTGACCAACGCCCTGCTGCTCAACATTGCACTCGTGATCTTCGGCTGGCGCCGTTATCGCGACCTTAGCGCGGAAATTGTTGACCGGCGCAGGGCTGAAGCCCTCGCTCTCGAGCTTGCCGAACACGACGCGCTGACCGGCTGTCTCAATCGCCGCAGCATCGGTGCGGCCGCCAGCGCGCTGGCTACTGCCGCGCATGCCCGCGGCGATCTCGCGGCGTTCATCATGCTCGATCTCGACCGGTTCAAGCAGGTCAACGACGTCAACGGCCATGCCGCCGGCGATTGCATGCTCGGCGAAGCAGCCAGCCGGATTCGCGAATCGCTGCCGCCGCAAGCCTTGCTGGCGCGGCTGGGCGGCGATGAGTTTGCGGTGATCCTGCCGTTCGTCGCGGCCCGCAGCGAAGAGGTCGAGCGTCTGGCCGAAAAGCTGATCGCCAAGGTCGCGCTGCCCGTGCACTTCGGCGAGTTCGAACTGGAGACCACCATTTCCGCCGGGATCAGCAAGACCGAACCCGGCCAGTCTCCTGACATTCAGGCGCAGCTGCACATGGCCGACATCGCCATGTACCACGCCAAGCGCAACGGCCGGAACCGCTACGCCTGGTTCGAACCCAACATGGAGAACGAGCAGCGCTTTCGCTCCGAGATTGCCGCCGGAATTCGCCGCGGCATCCCGCTCGGCGAATTCGTTCCCTATTACGAAAAGCAGATCGACCTAGAGAACGGCACCATCGCCGGGTTCGAGATGCTGGCGCGGTGGAATTCGCCCAAACTGGGCATGGTCAACCCCGAAATATTCATCCCGGTCGCCGAGGAAATCGGCGTCATCGCGGAGCTGTCCGAATGCCTGATCAAGCAGGCGCTGCGCGATGCCAGGAACTGGGATCCCAAGCTGACCTTGTCGGTCAACATTTCACCGGTCCAGCTGCGCGATCCCTGGTTCGCTCAGAAACTGCTCAAGATTCTGCTCGAGGCCAACTTCCCGCCGAGCCGGCTTGAAATCGAAGTCACCGAGAGCTGCTTGCATGAGAACGTCGGGCTGGTCCGCTCGCTGATCACCAGTCTCAAAAACCAGGGGATCACCGTCAGCTTGGACGATTTCGGGACCGGTTACAGCTCGTTGTCGCAGCTCCGCATCTTGCCGTTCGACCGGATCAAGATCGACCGCAGCTTTGTGATGTCGCTGCTCGAGGACAAGGACAGCGCGACAATCATCCAGTCGATCATTTCGCTCGGCGAAGGGCTCGGCCTGCCGATCACCGCCGAGGGGATCGAAAGCGAAGCCGTGCTGACCGAACTGCGCCGCTTCGGCAAGTTCAAGGGCCAGGGCTATCTCTACGGCTTCCCCGAACCCGCCGACCGCACCGAGGCTACACTGGCGCAGCTCGACCTGCTGCTCGAGCCGCCAGCCGCGCCGGTGGCCGTGGGCAAACAGCGCGCCGCGCGCTAGGCGCCGACCCTTTACGCGGTTCGCCGCAACGCATAGAGCGCGGCTTATGCGGGTTCCCTTCGTCAAGATGCACGGGCTGGGCAACGATTTCATCGTGCTGGACGCGCGCGCCGATACGGTTCCGGCGATGACCGGCAGGCTCGCTGCGGCCCTGGCAGACCGTCAGACCGGGATCGGTTGCGACCAGCTGATCCTGCTCGAACCTTCGAGCAGCGCTGACCTCAGAATGCGTATCTTCAATCACGACGGCGGCGAGGTCGAAGCTTGCGGAAACGCCAGCCGCGCGGTTGGCCTGTTGCTCGGCAAACCTGCGCGGATCGAGACTCTCGGCGGGGTTCTGTCAGTCGATCCGGCGCGGGCAGGAATTGCGGTCGAGCTGCCCGCGCCCAGGTTCGAATGGGATCAGATCCCGCTCGCCTATGCGATGGACACCCATCACATGCCGGTGGCGTGGGATACGCTCGACATTCCCACTGCGGTCAACGTCGGCAATCCGCATGTGGTGTTTTTCGTGCCCGATTGCAGCGCGGTCGAACTCGATCGGCTTGGCCCGGAAATCGAGCACGACCCGCTGTTTCCCGAGCGGATCAACGTCAATGTGGCAACCATCGAGAGCCGTGACCGCATCCGCCTGCGGGTGTGGGAGCGCGGCGTGGGCGAGACCCGGGCTTGCGGAACCGGGGCCTGTGCCACGGCAGTGGGCGCGATGCGGCGCGGGCTGACCGGGCGCGAAGTGACCGTCGCGCTGACTGGCGGCGAGCTGCTGATTGCGTGGACTGCGGGAGGGCCGATCCGCATGACCGGGCCGGCCGCGGAGAGTTTTCGCGGGCATTTCGAGAGCGAGGACTACCCGGCGTGAGCCTTGAAGTGATTTCATTCGGGTGCCGCTTGAACCTGTCCGAAAGCGATCAGCTGCGCGCGATGCTGCCGCAGGACGGTGACCTTGTCGTGATCAACAGCTGCGCCGTCACTGCCGAAGCCGTCCGCCAGACCCGTCAGGCAATCCGCCGCGCCCGGCGCGAGCACCCCGGTGCCCGGCTGCTGGTTACCGGGTGCGCCGCCGAAGTGGAGCGCGCATCTCTAGCGGCAATGCCCGAGGTCGATGGGCTGATTGCCAACGCCGCCAAGCTCGATCCGCGCGCGTGGAATGTGCCGCCACGGACCCCGGCGCTTGACCGGACCCGTCACAGCCGCGCCTTCATCGGGGTGCAGAACGGCTGCGACCATGCCTGCACTTTTTGCGTGATTCCGCAAGGTCGCGGGAGCAGCCGCTCGCTGCCAGTCGATCAAGTGTTGCAGCAAGTAGACCGGTTTGTGCAACTTGGTGCAGGAGAGGTGGTTTTGACCGGCGTGGACCTGACCAGTTGGGGTCATGACCTGCCCGGTGCACCGCGCCTCGGGTCGCTGGTTGAGGCAATTCTCTCCGCCTTCCCCGACCTTGAGCGTTTGCGGTTGTCCTCTGTCGACGGGATCGAGATCGATCCACTGCTGTTCGAACTGCTCGTCACCGAACTGCGGGTAATGCCGCATGTCCACCTCTCGCTGCAGCACGGCAACGACCTGATCCTCAAGCGGATGAAGCGCCGCCACTTGCGTGCCGACGCGCTGCGGTTGGTGGCGGATTTGCGCGCGCGGCGGCCCGAACTGGCGGTGGGGGCCGATCTGATTGCCGGTTTCCCGACCGAGAGCGCCCAAGCGCATGCCGACAGCTTGTCGATCATCGCCGAGCTCAACGTGGTTCACGGCCACGTCTTCCCTTACTCGCGACGCCCCGGCACGCCCGCCGCGCTGATGCCGCAAGTCGATGGCCGGGCGATCAAAGCCCGCGCCGCCGAGCTGCGCGCCGCAGTCGCCGCACAGCGCGATGAGTGGCTCACCGCGCACCTCGGCAAACCACTCGGCGTGCTTGCGGAACGCGACGGAACCGGCCATGCGCCCAGCTTCGCCCGGGTGCTCTTGCCGCCCGGAACCCCTGCCGGAACGATTCTCACCGTGACCCCGAACCGCATTATCGAAGGCCTGCTGGCATGAGCGCCGAGAGTTGGAGCGACCGCGTTCTCGGCGGCTTCCGCAAGACTTCCGAGCGGCTGGGCGAGAATATCGCCGGGATCGTTAGCACGACCCGGCTTGACGAAGCCCAGCTCGACGAGCTTGAAGACGCGCTGATCCTCTCCGACCTCGGCCCGCGCGCCGCCGCACGGATCCGGGAAAAGCTGGCGGCTGAACGCTTCGAACGCGGCGCCGATGAAGCCTCGATCCGCGCGGCCGTCGCCGAGGAAATCGCGGCGATCCTGCGCCCGGTGGCCAAGCCGATCGATGTGGTCGCCTTCCCCCGCCCGCAGGTGATCCTCGTGATCGGGGTCAACGGCAGCGGCAAGACCACCACCATCGCCAAGCTGGCGCACTATTTTCAGGAACTCGATTACGGCGTGATGCTGGCCGCAGGAGATACCTTCCGCGCCGCCGCGATCCAGCAGCTCGCGGTCTGGGCCGAGCGGGTCGGGGTCCCGATCATCACCGGACCTGAGGGCGGCGATCCCTCGGCAGTGGTGTTCGATGCGGTCAAGGCGGCGACCGAACAAGGGATCGACGCGTTGATCGTCGACACCGCGGGCCGCTTGCAGAACAAGCGCGAGCTGATGGACGAATTGGCCAAAATCCGCCGCGTGCTCGGCCGGCTCAATCCCGAAGCACCGCATGATGTGGTGCTGGTGCTCGATGCCACCAACGGCCAGAACGCGCTGCAGCAGATCGATACATTCAAGGAGGTTGCCGGGGTGACCGGACTGATCATGACCAAACTCGACGGCACTGCGCGCGGCGGCGTGCTGGTCGCCGCGGCCGAGCAATACGGCTTGCCGATCCACGCGATCGGAGTCGGCGAAAAGCTCGACGATTTGCGCCCGTTCGACCCCGATCTGGTCGCGCGCGTGATTGCGGGGGTGGCGTGATGGAAGCGGCTCTCCCCAAGGCGAAAGCCAAGTCCGGCTGGCTCAACATCGCAGTCGATTACGGCCCGGTGCTGGTGTTCTTCCTCAGCTACCGCCACTTCTCGCCGAGCGATCACAACGACGCCGTCGGCGAGATGCTGGCTGTGGTCAAAAGCACCGCCGCGTTCATGCTAGCGGCGATCACCGCGCTGGTGGTGTCGCGCTGGCGGCTCGGCCGTATCTCACCGATGCTGTGGCTCTCGACCTTGCTCATTGTCGGGTTCGGCGGGCTGACGATCCTGCTCCGCGATCCGGTGTGGATCCAGATCAAGCCCACGGCGATCTACCTGATGTTCGGCTTCACCCTGTTGATCGGCGCCGCGCGCGGACGGCCTTTCCTCAAATACCTACTCGAAGCTGCATTCGAAGGACTGAGCGATGCGGGTTGGCTCAAACTATCGCGCAACTGGGGATTCTTCTTTCTGGTGCTCGCCGTACTGAACGAGGTGCTGCGCCAATTCTACAACGTCGCCAACGGCAACTTCGGGACCTGGATCTCACTTAAGCTTTGGCTGTTCATGCCGCTGTCGTTCCTGTTCACCTTTACCCAGCTGCCGATGCTGCTGCGCCACGGACTGATGCAGGAAGCCGAGGGTGAGGTCCTGTCCGATCCGCCGCATGAGTGACAACGCTTCTTCCCCCTTGCTGGAGGAAGGATGCGCAGACTTGGTGACTTGTCACCTAGTCGCAGCTGGATGGGGGTGATCTCTTGCCCGGGCGCAGCGTCCTGCCGAGAAATCACCCCCACCCAACCTGCGCTGGCTTGCTGCGCTCGCAAGCTCCGGTATCCCTCCCCCATCAAGGGGGAGGAAAAGTCAGGAAACCCAGTGACACCGCCGCGCAATCGCGCAATAGTGCGCGCTTCAGGGTTCGCGCTCGAAATTTCGCTTCAGAATCGTAGGGGGAAGCAATGACCAAGTTTTTCGGAAATCTGCATCTCGTGCTGCTCGCCGGGTTGGTGCTCGCGCTGGTGGTCATGTATCACTTCGCCGGCGCATCGGACGGCGCGCTGCCGATCAACGCCAGCTCGGTGTTGCGCTGGCTGCACGTGTTCTTCGGCATCCTGTGGATCGGACTGCTCTATTATCTGAACTTCGTCCAGGTGCCGACCATGCCCAAGATTCCAGCTGAACTGAAGGGCGGCGTCACCGGCTATATCGCCCCCAAGGTGCTGTTCTTCTTCCGCTATGGCGCGCTGCTGACGGTGCTGACCGGGCTCGGCATCGCATTTGTTGCTGGTTACGGCGACCGGGCGATGCGCTTCCACGGCGCGACTGCCGCCGAAAACCTGATCGGGCTCGGCATGTGGCTGGCGCTGATCATGGCGTTCAACGTATGGTTCATTATCTGGCCTGCGCAAAAGAAGATCCTCGGGCTGGTCGAAGCCACGCCTGAGCAAAAGGCCGCCGCCGCACCGCGTGCGCTCTATGCCAGCCGCACCAACGTGCTGCTGTCACTGCCGATGCTTTATTGCATGGTCAGCGCGAACCTCGGTTAAGCTGGTTCAAATCACCGAGAGGCGCGGCGTCCCACCCTGGGCGCCGCGCTTTTCTTTTGAGCCGCGCATGCTAGTCCCGCGCAGATGACCGCCCAGATCGAACCCTTCAAAACAATGTCCGTGTCCGCGCTCGCGCACAAGCTGAGCGCGGCGGGGCGCAGCGTGATCCACATGGAATTCGGGCAGCCATCGACCGGCGCGCCAGCTGCGGCGATCGCCGAAGCGCACCGCGTGCTCGATGCCGATTCGATGGGTTACTGGGAAAGCCAGCCGCTCAAGGCGCGGATCGTCCGGCATTATGCCGACTGGTACGGGGTCGCGATCAAGCCCGCGCAGATCATCCTGACCTGCGGCGCCTCACCCGCGCTGGTGCTCGCGCTGAGCACCTGCTTCGCCCCCGGCGCGCGGGTCGCCACGGCAAGGCCGGGCTATGTCGCCTACCGCAACAACCTGCGCGCGCTGCACATGGAACCGATCGAGATCCAGTGCGGAGAAGCCGAAAAATTCCAGCTCAGCGCCGCCGCCTTGGCGGCCATCGAACCGGCGCCTGACGGGGTGATCCTCGCCAGCCCAGCCAACCCGACCGGCACGATCATTCCGCACGATGAACTCGCAGCGATCGCCAAAGTCTGCCGGGAGCGCGGGATCACTATCGTCTCGGACGAGATCTACCACGGCATTTCCTATGGGATGAAAACTCCGTCGATCCTCGAGGTCGAACCCGATGCCTTTGTGGTCAACAGCTTCTCCAAGTATTTCAGCATGGCCGGATGGCGGCTCGGCTGGCTGGTCGTGCCCGAGAGCGGGATCGACGCCGGGCGCGCGCGGATGAGCAACCTGTTCCTGACCCCACCCAGTCTGGCCCAGCATGCGGGGCTGGTGGCGATGGACTGCACTGCGGATCTCGAGGCCTATGTCGCCACTTATACCGCCAACCGCGAGCTGCTGCTCGCGGCGCTGCCCGAGCTGGGCCTCGCCCGTATCGCCCCGCCCGATGGCGCGTTCTACGTCTATGCTGACATCTCAGAGTTTACCGACGATTCGATGCAGTTCTGTATGCAATTGCTCGAAGACACCGGCGTCGCCACCGCGCCGGGGATCGACTTCGATCCGGTGGGTGGGCACCGCTTCATGCGGATCAGCTTTGCCGTATCGACCGAACTGGTGGCTGAGGCGATCGCGAGGATGAAGCCGTGGTTTGCAGCGCGAAACCGGGGGGCGCGGAGCTAAATCTCGACCTGGCTGCCCAGTTCGACCACGCGGTTGGTGGGCAGGCGGAAGAATTCCATCGCACTCGCCGCATTGCGCAGCATCCACGCGAACAGCTTTTCGCGCCAGATCCACATCCCCGGCTTGTCCGAAGCGATCAGCGTCTGGCGTGAGAGGAAGAAGCTGGTCTTCATCATCTCGAACGGCGCGCCGCAGAGCGAGACCCGCTTGAGCGCGGCGGGCACGTCGGTTTCCTCAAGGAAGCCGAACTTGATGATCAGCCGGTAGAAGCCCTTGCCCATGTCGGTGACCTTGAAGCGCTTTTCCTCGTCAACGTAAGGCACGTCCTGAATTGCCACGGTCAGGATAACCACGCGTTCGTGCAATACCTTGTTGTGCTTGATGTTGTGGAGCAGCGCCGAGGGTACGCCCGACTTGTTGCTGGCCATGAACACTGCTGTTCCGCCGACCCGCGCGGCGCTGGAATGCGCGCTCTTGGCGAAGACTTCCATCGGGATCGTCCCTTCGGCCATCGACTGATGCATCAGCATGCGCCCGCGCGACCAGGTCGTCAGCAGGGTAAAGATCACCAGGCCCATCGCCAGCGGCACCCAGCCGCCGTCGGGGATTTTGGTGAAGTTGGCGGCGAGGTAGGCCGCGTCGAGCGAGAAGAACAGTGCCAGCAGCGGCACCGAGTACCACGGCTTCCACTTCCACATGTTGAACAACACGACGGCGAGCAGCACGTTGTCTATCGTCATCGCGCCGGTCACCGCGATACCGTAAGCCGCAGTCAGGTTGGCCGAGTGCTTGAACACCAGCACCAGCAAGATCACCGCGATCATCAGCGCGGTGTTGATCACCGGGATGTAGATCTGCCCGGCCGCGAGGCTGGTGTGCTTGATCGACATGCGCGGGATGAAGCCGAGCTGGATCGCCTGCTGGGTGACCGAGAAGGCACCGGTAATCACCGCTTGGCTGGCAATGACGGCGGCGCCGCTGGCGATGATCAACAACGGCCACTGGAACCAGTCTGGCGCGAGCAAATAGAACGGGCTGACCAAAGCGTCTGGACCCATTCGCATCAGCAGAGATGCCTGACCAAGGTAATTGCAAACCAGCGCGGGAAGCACGATGGCAAGCCACGAGACGCGGATCGGTTTGACGCCGAAATGTCCCATATCTGCATAAAGCGCCTCAGCCCCGGTAACTGCCAGCACGGCCGAGCCCATCGCCAGAAAGCCCTTGAATGGGTCATTAACAAACATATTGAACGCGTGATGCGGGCTCAGTGCCCAGATCACGTCGGGATGCTGAGCAACGCTGAGCAGCCCGAGCACCGAGATGACTGCGAAATAGACCAGCATAACCGGCCCGAACAGCGCCGCCACCTTGGCGGTACCGCGGCTCTGAATCATGAACAGGAACACCAGGATGCCGACCACAATCGGCACCACCAGACGGCCGAGGCCCGGGTTGTAAACGGCAACGCCCTCGATCGCGCTGAGCACCGACACTGCCGGTGTGATCATGCTATCACCATAGAACAGCGCGGTCGCAAACACCCCGAGCAGGATGATGCCTTTCGACCAGCGTTTGCCCGAATCGCTCTTGTTGATCAGCGCGAGCAGCGCCAGGCTGCCGCCCTCACCCTTGTTGTCGGCGCGCATGATCACGCTGACGTACTTGATCGTAACGATCACCATCATTGACCAGAACATCAGGCTGACGATGCCGTAGATATGCAGCACGTCGAGCGGCAAGCGGTGATGCCCGCTGAAGGTATCGCGCATCGCGTAAAGCGGGCTGGTGCCGATGTCGCCGAACACCACGCCGATCGCGCCAACCGCCAAAGCGGCGAGCGAACCGTGATGGCCGTGCCCGCCTTCAGTGACCTCGTCGTCGTCGGGGTCGAGCGGACCAGACTTAACGACCGCGCCGGAATCGACCGTCTTGCTCATGCAAACACAACCCTCAACGATTCCACGCGGCGCAGGACCGTGCGCGCATTGCGACTAGCAGCAAGCAAATCGGCGGTCCAGCGCTGCACGGCCTTAACGCACCGCCGGGGCGGAAGGTTGCGGCGGCGGGGTCTGGGCGTCCTGCGCGATCAGCTGGTCGAGCATCTGCAACCGCTCGGCGAGGCCCGGCCGCCACGGCACATTGGCCGGGGTGCGCGCGAGCAATTCCGCCCAGATCGCGCGGCCCTGCTCGGGGCGGCCGTTCTGGATCAATGCGAGCGCGAGGAAGAACGGGGGTCCGGCGGCTTGCGGGTCGGCATTGGCGGCCTGGTTGAAGGCATAGAGCGCCGCCGGGGTCAGCGCGCCATCGGCGTGGCCGACGAGGTTGTTGGCGAGCGCCAGCCAGGCCGCCGAATTGTGCGGATTTTCCTCGACCGCACCGAGCAGGAAGCCCGCCGCGTCGCTGAATGCACCTTGCCGGGTCAAGGCATCGGCGGTGACCAGCCAGCGGTTGCTGGCAATCATGCCCTCGCCGGCCAGCTGCTGGCGCACGGTAACCAGCCCTTCCCCGACTTTGCCTTGGGCCCCTTCGGCCGCCTTCGGCGCACCGGCGAGCTCAGGGCGGGCTTGGTAAGCGAACCCGGCGAGCCCGAACACCAAAGCCGCGGCGATCGCTTCCCAGCTCTTGCGCGGTGCCTTGCCCACCACGATCAGCGCCGCGAGCGCTGCGCCGGTCAGCACAATCGCGATGATCCAACCGCTCATGGCGCGCTCCTCGTGAAGCGGCGGCGCAGCAGCACAAAGGCCAGCCCAATCAGCGCCAGCGGCGCAGCAAACAGCGGCCAGGTCAGGCCCGTTACGCGCGGAGCATAGCTGACATAGTCGCCATAACGTTCGATCAGCCAGGCGCGGATCGCCTCGGGCGCTTCCCCCGCCTTGATCCGCAGCCGCACCTGGTTGCGCAAATCGCCGGCAATCTGCGCGTCCGAATCGGCGATCGACTGGCCCTGGCATTGCAGACAGCGCAGCGTTTCCATCAAAGCCTCGGCCTTGGCCTCCTGCGCCAGGTTCTCAAGCTGGACGTTGGCATAGGGCGCGGGCGGCAATGTGCTGTCGCCCTGCACCGGGGCGGCAACGAACAGCGCGGCGATGAACAGCAAGCGCTTCACAGCCCGGCCTCTGCGATCTTGGCGGCGATCATGTCGACCTGGTCGGCGCGGATATCGCCGATGTGCTGGTAGCGGATTACGCCGCGGCCATCGATCACGAAGCTTTCGGGCACGCCCGAGGACCCCAGTGCGAACTGGATCGCACTGAGATCATCGGCACCGATGCGGCTGAACGGATTGCCGTTGCGCGCGAGGAACTGCCTGAGGTCTTCGGGACGGTCGCGAATGGCGACGCCGACCACGTCGATCCCGCGCGCGCGCAGCGCCTGCAGCTGCGGCGCTTCGACCGCGCAGGGGACGCACCAGCTGGCGAAGATGTTGAGCAAGTGCACCTTGCCATCGGCGAGGTCGGCACGGGCCAGGCCGGGCTGCGTCTGCGTGGCAGCGACCAGCGCGAATTGCGGCAACGGGCGGCCGACCATCGCGCTCTTGACCGCACGGTCGGCCGGCCGCAGCAGGCTGAACAATACCAAAGCTGCAAAGACCGCAAACAAGGCGAGCGGCAGCCACAGCGCCCAACGCGAGGGTGCCTGCGCCGACATCAACCGCGCCCCTGGCGTTGGCGACGGTAGGCAATCTTGGCGGTCGCAATGTGCCGCCGCCAGTCGCTTGCGACCCGGCCGAGCAGCGCCAGCACGCCGCCCAGTGCGACCAGCACGCCGCCGAACCAGATCAACGTCACGAACGGCTTCCACCACAGCCGCAGCTGCCAGCGCCCGTCTTCGGCCTCTTCGCCGAGCACAGTATAGAGCTGGCCATTCCAGCGGGTCAGGATCGCGCTTTCGGAGGTTTGCTGCGGCGGGGTCCAGAAACTCCGCGCCTGCGGCTTGAGCTGACTCGGCGCGGCGCCCGCATAGCTTGCCGCCAGGGTGGCTTCGAGCGCGGTCCAGTTTGGCCCGGTCACTGGCTCGACCCGGCCCAGCCGGACCAGCCATGGACCCACCGCAACCGTCTCGCCGATCCGCGCCGCGACCAGCCGTTCGGTACTGAATGCGCTGTCGCAAGCGATCCCGAGCAAGGCGACCCCGATCCCAAAGTGCGCGGTGACCATGCCCCACAGCGGCAGCGTGACCGTGCGCAAGCGGCGGCCCCGCAGCGGAACAAGTGCGATCATCAATAAGGCGGTGCCCATAGCAATGCCAAGCAACGGCAGCAGATGCAGCCCGCTTAGTGCGAGCCACAGCGCCACGCCGGCCATCACCAGCAACGGCAGGATCAGCGCCGGGCGAACGCGCACAAATAGGTCGCGCCGCCAGCGCAGCAACGGCCCGACCCCCATCACCACCAGCATCGGCAGAACGAACACCGCTGTGGCCGGATTGAAATACGGCGGACCGACCGAGACTTGCGCACCAAGCGCCTCGGCGAGCAGCGGATAGAGCGTACCGAGCAGCACGATCCCCAAGATGGCGGTCAGCATGACGTTGTTGAACACCAGCGCAGATTCGCGGCTGACCACAGCAAACCGCTCGCCTTCGCTGACCGTCCCGGCGCGCAAGGCAAAGATCGTCAGCGCCGCACCGATGTTGATCGCCAGCAGCGCAAGGATGAATGTGCCGCGCTCCGGATCGACCGCGAAGGCGTGAACGCTGGTCAGCACCCCCGAGCGGACCAGGAAAGTCCCGATCATCGACATCGCAAAGGCCACCACGCCGAGCATCACCGTCCACGCCCGCAGCGCATTGCGCGAGGCCAGCACCGAGACCGAATGGAGCAGCGCAGTCGCCGCCAGCCACGGCATCAGCGATGCATTCTCAACCGGATCCCAGAACCACCAACCGCCCCAGCCGAGCTCGTAATAGGCCCAGTACGATCCTGCAGTGATACCCAGCGTCAGGAATATCCACGCCCCCAGCACCCACGGCCGCATCGCGCGGGCAAAGGCTGGCGACACCTCGCGGGTGAGCAATGCGCCGACTGCAAAACTGAACGCCACCGAAAGCCCGACGTAGCCGATGTAAAGCGTGGGCGGGTGGAACGCGAGGCCGGGGTCCTGCAGCAGTGGGTTGAGCCCCTGCCCCTCCGTGGGTACCGGATCGAGCCGGGCGAACGGGTTCGAGGCGATCAGCAGGAAGGCGTAAAAGCCAAGGCTGACAAAGGCCTGCGCAGCAAGCGTGGCAAGGATTGTCGGCTCGGGCAGGCGCCGCTCAAGCAGCGCAACGCAGCCGCCGGCCAGCGCCATGATCGTCACCCACAGCAGCATCGAGCCTTCGTGGTTACCCCAGGCACCCGCCACTTTGTACAGTAGCGGCTTGGCCGAATGCGAATTCGCCGCGACCAGCGCAACCGACAGATCGGTGCGCCAGAACACCGCGATCAGGCACAGGAAGGCGACCGCGACCAAGGCAGCCTGCACAATGGCAGTCGGCCGGACCACCGATGCCAGCGGATTGTCCGCGACCCGCAACGACAGGAACCCGCTAATCAGCTGCAGCGCCGCCAGGGCAGCGGCGAGCCACAAGGCAGCCAGACCCATTGTGGCGATCACTTGGCCGCTTCCACTTTTTGATGTGCTTCGCCCGTGCTCATCTGGCGCATTTCGCGCGGGACGTATTTCTCGTCATGCTTGGCGAGGAGATTGTCGGCAACGAACACCCCGTCGCTGCTGCGGTGGCCTTCGGCTACGACGCCCGAACCTTCCTTGAACAGATCGGGGGTGATCCCGGTGAAGGTCGCCGGCACTTTCGCGGTGCCGTCGCTGACGGTGAACGTGATCGTCACTCCGTCGGGCGCGGTCTTGAGCGAGCCGGCCTCGACCATTCCGCCGAGCCGCACCGCGCGGTCCGCGGCGGGCGGCTTGCTCACCATTTCGGCGGGCAGGTAGAAGTAAGAGGCCTGGTTGCGCAGCGCCCATGCAGCGAGCAGCGCCGCAGCGATGAGCGCAGCGATTGCCGCAAGCACCAGCACCAGCCGCTGATGCTTGGGCTTGATCACGCTGCTCACAGCTCGCGGCTCCGCTCACGCCGGGCCTCGGCGCGGCGCATCGCGGTCCAGCTGTGGATTACCAACGCCAGCGTTCCACCCACGCCCACGGCATAGGCGGCATAAACGAAGGCAAGCTGGTTCAATCCCTCATGCATCGGCGTAATCCATTGCGCGGCGGCGCAGCCGGGCTTCGGTTTGCTGATCGGCCAGGATCGTGCGCATCCGTGCCAGAACCACCCCCCCGAACAGCAGCGAGAAACCCAGCGTCGCAGCGAGTAGCCCGTAGAGAAATTCAGGTGCCATTGGCGAATTGCCGCTCAGCGCCGACAAGCCGATACTCGGCGGCTGGTGCAGGCTGTTCCACCAGATCACCGAATAGTGGATGATCGGGATGTTGACCGCCCCAACCAGCCCGAAAATCGCCGCAATCCGTGTGTTACCCTGCCCGGATCGTTCGGCCGCGTCGGCCAGCGCAATATAGGCGCAGTAAAGGAAGAACAGCACCAGCATCGAGGTTAGCCGCCCGTCCCACACCCACCACGCGCCCCAGGCCGGGCGGCCCCACAGCGATCCGGTGACGAGGCATAGCAGCGAAAAGAATGCGCCGGGCAAGGCGGCGGCGCGCGCGGCGATCCCGGCTAGTGGGTGGCGCCAGACCAGCTCGCTCAGGCTGGCAAGCGCGATCACGCTCCAGCCGCCCATTCCCAGCCACGCGGCGGGGACATGAATGAACAGGATCCGCACGGTTTCGCCCTGCAATTGCTCGGCCGGAGCGCTGACCAGGCCCCAAGCCAGCACGGCCAGCGTCAGTGCGCCGCCGATCAGCAACAATGGTGCAGTTATCGGGCGCGCCAGACGCAGGAACCGGGCAGGATTGGCGAAGCCGTGCATGGGCGCTTTCGTGACATTCAGGACCCAATCAGGCCCGCGCCCCTCTGCCACTTAGCGCCGCACCGAGCAAGCGGATTGGCGTGACTTAAGGGGAGTAAATGGGGCGATCGATGGGTCTCGAACCCACGACCTCCGGTACCACAAACCGGCGCTCTAACCAACTGAGCTACGATCGCCACAGCCGCGCCGGGTCAACCCCCGCATGGCAGGCGCGCGCCTTTGCATAGGCTGCGCGCAATGGGAAGAAAAAACTGCCCCGATGTGCCGCATCCGTCTGCAGCAATTGCGTAAGGAAAATTAACCCTCATTGGATAGTTTTCCCGGTAACGCCGATGTGAATGGGGTAACGGGTTGTGAGTGCCAAGGCCAAGATGGACAAGTTGCAACCGGTCGCCACGCGGCCCAACACGCGGCGCACCTCGCGCCGCATCGCCGGTGCCGTAGCAACCGTGCGCACCGCCGGCGGCGAGCGCAGCCGGGCGCGCATCCGCGACGTGTCGATTTTCGGCTGCAGCATCGTTACCGAGGCCGACTGGCTGCGCACCGGAATTTTCGTGACGCTGCAGCTCGCCCCCGACTGGACCATCCAGGCGATCGTACGCTGGGCCCGCGACGGAGTCGGCGGGGTCGAATTTCTCCGCGCAATCACCGAGGCGGACGCGCGCAATATCGCCGGGGACTGACCCGGCAGGCAGCACAACGAAAAAGGGCGGCCCCGCAAGGAGCCGCCCTTTTTCGTTCGCTGACAGCGCTCAGTTCTTCTTGAGCGAAAGTCCGCCGAAACGCTTGTTGAACTGGGCAACGCGGCCGCCCTGATCGAGCTGGCGGGTGCCGCCGGTCCAGGCCGGGTGCGAGGTCGGGTCGATTTCGAGCACCAGCGTGTCGCCTTCCTTGCCCCAGGTGGAGCGGGTTTCGAACACGGAACCGTCGGTCATCTGCACCTTGATGGTGTGATAATCGGGATGGATTTCGGCCTTCATGGATCAAGTCTTTCGCTGTGGCCGGTACCGACCGGCCGGAAAAGGAAGCGCGGCGCTTAGCTGGGGTTGAGCGGGAAATCAAGCGTCGATCCCCACCCCAACCCTTCCCCGCCGGGGAGGGGCAGCGAGACTTGCGAGCGAAGCGAGTTAGTCGCAGCGGGGTGGGCTACTGCCCCGGCGCATCCGCGATCATTGCGGTGAATTGGACATCGCAGGTGACCTTGCCCTCGACGCTGGCCTGACCCCAGAACTTGCACACCCGGCTGCGCTTCTGGATGAACCCGGCCTTGAGGTCGAGCAGCACGCCCGGTTCCACCGGAGCGCGGAACTTGGCCTCTTCGATCGCCATGAAATAGACCAGTTTGCCAGTCCCGGCGAGCCCGAGGGTTTCGATCGCGAGAATCCCGGCGGCTTGCGCCAACGCTTCGATCTGGAGCACCCCGGGCATGATCGGCTGCCCGGGAAAGTGCCCCTGGAAGAAGCCCTCGTTGAAGCTGACCGCCTTGACCGCATGAATCTCGCCGTCGGCGACGAGCGAGACCACCCGGTCGACCAGCAGCATCGGATAGCGATGCGGCAGGGCGGCCAGTATCTTCGGGATATCCCACGCCGACGCGGGCGGCTGGCCCGCGTCAGATGAGGTTTGATCGTCGCTCATCGTGCCCCCGCGCGCTTGCGTTTACCGGCCTTCGGGCTGCGGACCGGCTGGCTTGGGCGCGGGCGTTACCGTCCGAGGTGCAGTAGTCGCCGGAGCGGTGCCGGCTGCGCGCTGCTGTTGCTGCTGCTGCGCTTCGCGCTCGCGGCGCGGAACCCAGCTGGCCGGCGGGGTAATCTGCGCCGAAGGCACCAATATGTTGAGTTCTGCCACCAAAGCCGCGGTCACGTCGTAAGGCTGCGCCGAAAGGATCACCGCATCGGGGTTGAGCAGCAAAGTCAGGCCGCGACGGCCCATCACGTTCTGAACCGCTTGCGGCAGCTTGTCGGTGATCTGTTCGACCACGTATTCATCCGACAGGTTAGCCGGGGCGAGGATCTGCTTGATCTCGGCCTCGCCCTGCGCCTGGGCCTTCTGGATCGCGTCGTATTCGGCCTGGAGCAGCGCATCGGGCTTCTTGGCGGCGCGGTCGGAGTTGAACTGATCGGCCATTGGCTTGAGCTGGGCCTGCAGCTGGGTCAAGCGGGCCTGTGCGGCATCGTAAACCGGCTTGTACGCCTGCTGGCGCTGCTGGACCGAATTGCGATAGGCGTTGGTGTTGGCAACTGCCGCCTGCATGTCGGCGACGCCAATCCCGGCCGCAACCGTACCACGCTGTGCCGCTGGAGCAGCAGCCACGGGAGGCTTCTTGGCGGCTTGGGCAAAGCTCGGCTGGGCGATCAGGGCGGCAGCCATGGCGCTACCGAGGGCGAACTTGAAAAGATTGGTCATCAGAATTGGGTTCCTACGTTGAACGTGAAGGACTTGGTGTCATCACCATCGACCTTGAGTAGAGTTTTGGCGAAATCGATCCGGAACGGACCGAAGGGTGAATTCCA
>JARXKR010000022.1:15717-19007 GCA_030271565.1 Pseudomonadota bacterium | reverse complement strand
ACCTTTACACCGATCGCAGCGAGCAGAAGTTCTGGCAGGGCGTGCGCCAGTCGCCAACCCGAACCGCCCGCGAAGTGCGCGCCCAGTTCCGCGATATCGACCGCCGCCTGGCCGAGGTTGAGACCTTCTACGTCAGCAGCAATCCGCGCCTTTCGGCCGAGATCGAACGCCTGCGCTAAGCGCAGTTCACATTCAGGATTTAAGGGGGAAATCTAATGGAAGGTTATATCGCGCTGCTGATCCCGCTCGCGCCGTTCATCATGGTCTGCTTCATCGTCTGGACCAAGCATCAACGCAAACTGGCCGAACTGCAGATGCAGAATACCGCCGAGCGCGCCGCGCTCAACGCCAGCACCACCACTGCACTTGAAGACCGCGTGCGCGTGCTGGAGCGGATTGTCACCGACAAGGGCTATGATGTCGCCACCCAGATCGAAGCGCTGCGCGATGCCCGCAAAGTCGATGCGGTGTTGGAAAGCCGTAAGACGGACGCATCGTGATGGGCTGGGGTGGACAAGACTTTGTCATCGCGATCATCGCGATCTCGACCGGCGGGTGGTTGATCAACAACTGGATCCGCGCGCGACATGGTTATCCCGTGGAGGATGAATGGGGCGGAAAAACCAGCAAGGCCGAGGACCAGGCAGCGCAGCAACTCAAAGCCGAAAACGCCGAACTGCGTGACCAGCTCGATCACTTTGCCGACCGGGTTAAGGTGCTCGAGCAGATCGTGACCGACAAGGGCCTTTCCGTAGCGACGCAGATCGAAGCGCTGCGCGATCAGCCCGCACTCAAGGAGCCGCAGGCATGAACCCGCAAGACGGCATGGAAATCATCCGCATGGCCATCCCGTTGTTTGCGGTGATCGCTGCGATCATCACGGTGGGTGTGCTCGCCAACACCTGGCTCAAGATGAAGCATGGCTACCCGCTGAGCGGGACCTGGGGGCAGAAGCTCTACCCCAAGACCAGCAGCGAGGAAGTCGAGCGGATCAAGCTGCTCAGCCAAGAAAACGCCGCGCTGCGCGCCGAGATCGGCAGCGTCAAAGACCGGCTCGGCAATGTCGAGCGGATCGTCACCGACAGCGGTTACGCGCTGACTCACCAGATCGAGGCGCTGCGCGCCGAGCGGAAGGACGTACAATGAGCTTTGGGGACTTCATGGGCCTGGTCGCGGCGATGGGCGGTGTGGTCGGGATCGTAGCGCTGTTTAGCCAGGCCTATCAACGCCGCCTGGAGCACAAAGAGCGCATCGCCGAACTGAGGGCCCAGGGCAGCACTGCCCCAGCCCCCGCCGAACGCAGCGCCGAGGTTGAAAAGCTCGAACACCGAATTCGCGTGCTTGAACGCATCGCCACCGACAAAACCACCGCGCTCGCTTCGCAAATCGAAGACCTGCGCACCCCTGTCAACTGATCGAGACGGAGCCGTAACGTGGACCATTGGGTAGTCATCATGATCTTGGGGATCGTCGCGATCTCTGCTTTCTCCCGGATACAGCGGGCCAAGTACAACGCCGAGAATGGCATTGTCAGCGACCGTTCACGCCGCCGCCACGGGGGCCCGCAGGCACTGCTCGATCCCGCGCAGCCGAGCCCGCGCGAGCAGGATCTGCAGCGCGAAGTCGAAGGCCTGCGCGAACGCATCCACGTACTCGAACGTATCGCCACAGATGGCCGCCACACCAACACCCTGGCCGCCGAAATCGAAAGCCTGCGCGACCGCTGAGGTCGCCTCACCGAGGGAGTAACCGCAATGATCAGCGAATCCTTCCAGATTGTCAGTGCCGCCCTGTTTGCAGTGGCGATCATCGCCGTGGCCTCGTTGCGCGGCTGGCAAGGCTGGCTTAGTCTGAAGACCCGCGAGCTCGACCTGATCACCGCAGGGCGCGCACCCGAGATTGAGGGCGGCGCTGGCAGCGGGATGGCCCGGATCGAGATTGCCGACCTTAAGGAACGCATCCGCAAGCTCGAAGCCATCGCCGCCGGGGTCGACCTGTGAACGAGCGCAAGGGCAGCGCCGCCAAGGCCGGGATCGGTCTCGGATCGGCGATCGCCGTCGCGGTCTCGTGGAGCATCAACAAGTCGCTGGTCTGGGCGATCATCCACGGCGTGCTGGGGTGGCTCTACGTGATTTATTACGCGGTGACCCGGCCGGGTGGGATTTCGGGCTAACCCCTCTCCAAGCTTCGCTAGGCGCAAGCGCCAAGCTGCGCTTTCCTCTCCCGCAAGGGTAGAGGAGATATTGCCCGCTAATCTTCCTCTCCCCTTGCGGGAGAGGATAAGCAGGCTTGAGAGCGAAGCGAACTAGCCGAAGTTGGAGAGGGGCTTGTGCAACCGCCCCCAGCAGCTACATCCCGGCCCATGCGCAGCTTTCCCGACATATTGGAAGAATACGACTTCCTCGAAGGCGATGAACGCTATCGCTTGCTGATCGAACTCGGCCGGGAGCTTGAACCGATGCCTGAGGCGCTCAAGACCGACGCCACGCTGGTGCGCGGCTGTTCGGCTTCGGTCTGGGTCTATCCGACCCGGCTGGAAGACGGCCGACTGCATTTCCTCGCCGACAGCAATGCCGCGATCACCAAGGGGATTGTCGCGCTGGTGCTGGCCGCAGTGCAGGACCGGCCGGCGCGCGAAGTGGCGGCCTGTGACATCACCGCCGCGCTCGCCCCGTTCGAGCTCAGCCGGCAGCTGTCGTCGAACCGCACCCAAGGCGTGCCGAACATGATTGCGCTTATCAAGGAAACCGCAGCGCGTTACGCCGCTGGCTGAATTTCAGGCTCAGGCGGGAAGAAGAACGCCGCGACTTCGTGGCCAATCCGCGCGGGGCGCAGTGTTTCGATATCGATAAAGCACCAGCTCGACTGGATTTCCGCCAGCACTTCTTCGCCGCGTTTGACCACTGTCTGGTAGAACGCGCGCGCGCCCTGGATCCGTTCGAGCAGGACATTGGCGATCACGTCGTCGTCGAGGAACGCTGGCTTGCGGTAAGTAATCTCGTGCTTGAGCGCAACCCAGCCATGCGCGGCGATAGCTTCGGCCGGGGCCAGCTTGTGCCAGTGCGACAGCACCGCATCCTGCACCCAGCCCAGGTAGCGCGCGTTATTGACGTGCCCCATGAAATCGATGTCATCGGGGAGGATCTTGATCGGAAATATGTGGGGGAGCGCGGTCATGGGGCCCCGTAGCAGGTTCATATGACAATGCTATTAACATTGTTGCAAGCAGCGCTTAATCTGGCTGCAAGCAGCGCCTGATCTGGCTGCAAGCAGCGATGGAACGCTTGCAA
>JARXKR010000022.1:14404-15617 GCA_030271565.1 Pseudomonadota bacterium | reverse complement strand
ATCTGGCTGCAAGCAGCGCCTGATCTGGCTGCAAGCAGCGATGGAACGCTTGCAACGCGCGCCCGGCTGGGTCTAACGGGCAGGCAATGACCGGCCCGCGCACCCTCTATGAGAAGATCTGGGATGCCCACGTGGTCGAGCGCCGCGACGACGGCACCTGCCTGATCTACATCGACCGGCATCTGGTTCACGAAGTGACCAGCCCGCAGGCGTTCGAAGCGCTGCGGCTCAACGGCCGCACAGTCCGCCGCCCAGACCTGACGCTGGCGGTGCCCGATCACAACCTGCCGACCACCGCGCGGCGCGATGCAGCCGGCCGGCGCATCCCGATCGCCGACCTTGAATCTGCACAGCAACTCGCCGCGCTGGAACGCAATGCGCCCGAATTCGGGATCCGGTTGATCGGCGAATCCGACGCCGAACAGGGCATCGTCCACGTGGTCGGCCCCGAGCAAGGCTTCTCGCTCCCCGGCGCAACCATCGTCTGCGGTGACAGCCACACCGCCTGTCACGGCGGGCTGGGCGCGCTGGCTTTCGGGATCGGCACCAGCGAGGTCGAGCATGTGCTGGCCACGCAAACACTCCAGTTGACCCGCTCCAAAGCGATGGAAGTGCGGGTCGAAGGCCAACTTGGCCCCGGGGTCACCGCCAAGGACCTGGTGCTGCACATCACCGGGGTGCTCGGCGCGGCCGGCGGAACTGGTTACGTGATCGAATATACCGGCAGCGCGATCCGCAATCTGAGCGTCGAGGGACGGTTGACCGTGTCGAACATGGCGATCGAGCACGGTGCGCGGGCGGGGCTGATCGCGCCCGATGCGACGACCTTTGCTTACCTCAAGGGCCGGCCTTACGCGCCCAAGGGTACCGAATGGGATGCCGCAGTGGCTTGGTGGACCAGCCTCGCGACCGATCCCGGCGCGCATTTTGACAAGGTGGTGGAGATCGATGCGGCGCAGATCGCGCCATCGGTCACCTGGGGTACCAGCCCCGAAGACGTTCTGCCGATCACCGGCGTGGTCCCCGAACCCGCCAGTTTCGCCGACCCCAACAAGCAGGTCGCGGCGCAGAAGTCGCTCGATTACATGGGGCTGACCCCGGGGCAGCGCATGACCGACGTCGAAGTGCAGAACGTGTTCATCGGGTCCTGCACCAACAGCCGGATCGAAGACCTGCGCGCCGCCGCCGCAGTGCTCAAGGGCCGGACCAAGGC
>JARXKR010000022.1:0-14304 GCA_030271565.1 Pseudomonadota bacterium | reverse complement strand
CATGAACCTCGATTGGACCCCCGCCGACCTCGCTTTCCGCGGCGAGGTTCGCGCGTTTCTCGCCGCCGAACTCACCCCCGAAATGCGTGCTGCGACCGCGAAAATGACCAGCGTCTACGCGCCGGTGGCATTGTCGCTCGCATGGCAGGCCAAGCTGCATGCGCACGGCTGGGTGGCGCCAGCCTGGCCGCAGGAATATGGCGGCACCGGGTGGAGCCAGGTGCAGCGCTATATCTTCACCTGCGAGCTGGCCAAAGCCGGTGCACCGCCGCTCTCGCCAATGGGGATCGGGATGTGCGGCCCGGTGCTGATCGGCCACGGCACGCCCGAACAGAAGGCGCATTGGCTACCGCGCATGCTGAACGGCGATGATCTGTGGTGCCAGGGCTATTCCGAAACCGAATCGGGTTCGGACCTTGCCTCGCTGCGGATGAAGGCGGTGCGCGACGGGGATGATTTCGTCTGCACCGGACACAAGCTGTGGACCACCCACGGGCACGAGGCGAACATGATCTTCTGCCTCGTGCGCACCGCGCAGCTCGACAAGCCGCAGCAAGGCATCACTTTCCTGCTGATCGACATGAAGGCATCGGGGGTCAGCGTCCGCCCGATCCTCTCGCTCTCGGGCGAGCATGTGCAGAACCACATCACTTTCGACGAAGTCCGGGTTCCCGCCGCCAACGTGGTCGGCGCAGTCGACGATGGCTGGACCGTCGCCAAATACCTGATGGAATTCGAACGCGGCGGGAGCGTCTATTCGCCAAGCATGCGGGTGCGTGTGGCGCGGTTGCGGCGCTTCCTTACCGATGAAGGCGCGGGTAGCAGCGGGATGACCCGGCGGCTGTCGCTGATCATGGCCGATATCGAGGCGCTCGACGCGTTCGAGCTGCAATTCATGTCGAGCCTGTCGGTCGGCGGCGCGCCAGGGGTCAAGGCCTCGATGCTCAAGGTGATCGGCACCGAACTCAGCCAGCGACTGACCGAGCTCGAGCTGGAAGGTGCCGGAACCTATGCCGCAGCATGGCAGCCGCACCTGACCACGCCCGGCGGTGAGGTTCCCGGGTTCGACCCGCCGGGCGATAATTCCGGCGTCGGTACCAGCTACACCGCCAAGGCGATGCCCAAGTACCTCAACGACCGCGCCGGTTCGATCTACGCCGGGACCAACGAAATCCAGCGCGGCATCCTGTGGCGAAACCTCGAGCGCAGCACGCGGTAGAGATGCGCAAATCGGCCTTTGCGCCCATTGTCGATGCAACTACGCGGGTGCTGATCCTGGGTAGCCTGCCGGGCGACCTGTCGCTGGCCGCGTCGCAATACTATGCCAATCCGCGCAATCGCTTCTGGCACCTGATCGGTGCCGTGATCGAGCGGCCCGACCTGCCCGAACTGGATTACAGTGAGCGGCTGGCGGCGCTACTAAAGAGTGGCATTGGCTTGTGGGACGCAGTCGCCACGGCCGAACGCCAAGGCAGCCTCGACAGTGCAATCCGCAACGCCCAGCCTTCAGCTTTGGCCGGGATGGTGCAGACCTTGCCCCAGCTTTGCGCGGTTGCTTTCAATGGCAAAGCCAGTGCCAGGATTGCTCGACCGTTGCTCGCCAATGCCGGTTGCGCTTTAATCGATCTCGCGTCGAGCAGCCCGGCACATGCCGCTATGCCTTACGAGCAAAAGCGGCAGGCCTGGCTTGCTTTGCGACAATTTATCGCCCCGTCCACCGCCTAGCGCTTGCCTTGCGCGGCCAATGGCGGAATAGGAAATGCATGACCAAGAAATCTGACAAATCCGACAGCAGCTGGGCCGGCAAGGCCGCGCTGGCCGGAGCCGCGATCGGCTCGGCGGCGCTGGCCGCAGCGCTGCTTTACGCCTCGAACCGCAAGGAACGCGCCGAAAAGGCTACTAAGCCGCCCCATCCAGAAGATGCGCCGGAAACCGATTGATGGAACCCCTGCGCGAGGTTGACGGGCGCGCGATTCCGTTCGGCGCGGCGAATGTCGATACCGACGTGATCATCCCGGCCAAGTGGCTCAAGACGATCACCCGCGACGGCCTTGGCCGCGGTGCATTCGAAACGCTTCGTGCCGATCCCGACAACCTGTTCGACAGCGACACCTTCAAAGGCAGTCCGATCCTGATCGCGGGAGACAATTTCGGCTGCGGATCGAGCCGCGAACACGCCGCCTGGGCTTTGCTCGACCTCGGTATCAAGGCGGTGATCGCGCCGAGTTTCTCGGACATCTTCTCGGGCAACGCCTTCAAGAACGGGATCCTCACCGTGGTGCTGCCACAAGCCGCGATCGACCGGCTGATGGCGGTCGCGGCGAGCGATCCGGTGCACATCGACCTTGAGCACCAGACCGTGACCACGCGCTTCCAGGATCGTTTCACCTTCGAGATCGACCCCTTTCGCAAGGCTTGCCTGATGGGCGGGCTCGACGAGGTCGGTCTCACGCTGGCGCGCGATAGCGCCATTTCAAACTATGAAAGCGAAGCCCGGGCCACGCTGCCCTGGCTCGCCAAGGGAGTACAAGCCGCATGAAAGCTTTACGCAGCCACGCCACCGGTGGACCCGAGACACTGCAGCTCGACGAGATCGACAGCCCCGTCCCTGGCCCGGGCCAAGTGCGGATCACGGTCAAGGCCTGCGCGATCAACTACCCCGACGTGCTGATCATCAAGGACATGTACCAGTTCAAGCCGCCCCGGCCGTTTTCGCCGGGCGGTGAATTGTCGGGGGTGATTGCTGCAGTGGGCGAAGGCGTGACCCAGTGGCAGGTCGGCGACCGCGTGATCGCGATGATGGGCAACGGCGGGCTGGCCGAACAAGTGCTGGCCCCGGCCGACAAGCTGTTCGCGCTGCCTGACGGAGTGAGTTTCGAAACCGGCGCGTCGCTTTTGATGACTTACGGCACCAACATGCACGGGCTGCTCGATCGCGGGCACCTGAAGGCCGGTGACACGTTGCTGGTGCTCGGCGCCGCCGGCGGGGTCGGGCTAGCCGCAGTTGAACTCGGCAAGGCTTACGGCGCCAAGGTCGTCGCCGCAGTTTCGAGCGAGGAAAAGGCCGCGGTCGCGCGCGAACACGGTGCCGACGAAGTGGTAATCTACCCGGTCGCCCCGCTCGACAAGGATCAGTCAAAGGCCCTGGCCGAGGCGTTCAAAACCGCTTGCGGGCCGGACGGCGCCAACGTGGTCTACGATGTCGTCGGTGGTGATTATTCCGAACCGGCGGTGCGTGCGATCGCGTGGGAAGGCCGGTTCTGCGTGGTCGGCTTCCCGGCGGGGATTGCCCGGCTGCCGCTCAACCTGACCTTGCTCAAGAGCTGCGACGTCTGCGGGGTGTTCTGGGGCGCATTCGCCGCGCGCGATCCCAAGGCCAACGCGGTGCACATCGCGACACTGTTCGACCTGCTCAAGGCGGGCAAGATCAACCCAAAGGTTTCCGCCAGTTTCCCGCTTGAGCGCGGCGGCGAGGCGATCACGATGCTTGCCGAACGCAAGGCAATCGGCAAGGTTGTGGTGACGATGAATTCGGGAGACTGACCATGAACGCTGCACGCCTCATCCTCGCCGGAGCCCTGCTCACTTCGGGCTATGCGCTCTATGCCAAGCCGGTCGCGCGTTCGGCCGCGCCAAGTGCCGCCGAATTGGTCACCGCACGGCAGGCGGGGATGGACATGTCGGCGTCTGCCCTGACCCTGCTCAAGAACGCCAGCACCAACGGGGTGCCGCTCAAGAACCTCGCCTTCCCGGCCGGCGGGCTGGCCAAGTGGGCGACCGCACTGCCGACGCTGTTTGCGGATTCAACCAAGGGCGCGAAGAGCGATGCGAAGCCAGAGGTTTTCACCGACCGCGCCGGGTTTGGCGCCAAAGCACAGGCCTATATCGACGCGACCAAGTCGCTCGCCGCCGCGGCTGCTGCCGACGACAAACCCGCCTTCGATGCCGCGCTTGCCAGCACTGGCGCGGCATGCAAGGGCTGCCACGATGCCTTCAAGGTGCCGCCGCCGGCCAAACCGGGCTGAGCGCCGCCGCAATTATTACCAGGAGCCGACATGACCGACTTCAATGATCGCGAACGCGCAGAAGAGGCCAAGTTTGCCCACGATGAGGAAATGCACTTTCGCGTGCACGCCCGCCGCAACCGTCTGGTCGGGAACTGGGCGGCGGAACGCATGGGGCTCTCCTCGGTCGAAGCCGAAGCCTATGCCAAGAGCGTGGTTCAGGCCGATTTCGAGGAATCGGGTGATGAGGACGTGGTTCGCAAATTGCTCGGCGACCTGACTTCGGCCGGGATCGAGGCGAGCGAAGCCGAAGTGCGCGAAGCGCTCGAGGCCAAGTCGGTCGAAGCCAAGCGTGCCCTGATGGGCGAAGGCTGAGGATCATCCGATGGTCATGGCCGCCACTGACATCGAATCACTGATCCGCACCGGGCTGCCGGGAGCCACGGTCACGATCACTGACCTCGCCGGTGACGGAAACCATTATGCCGCGCACGTGGTTGCGGCGGAATTTGTCGGTAAGCCGCGGATCGCGCAGCACAAGTTGGTCTATGCCGCGCTGGGCGGGCGAATGGGCGAGGAACTCCACGCCTTGCAACTCACCACCGCCGTTCCCACCTGAACGGCAAGGAGTTTCACATGTCAGACGCAAACGCCCGCATCGCCGATATCGTCACCAGCAATGACGTTGTGCTATTCATGAAAGGCACCCCGCTGTTCCCGCAGTGCGGCTTTTCGAGCAAGGCGATTGCGATCCTCGACCACCTCGGCGTGACTTACGAGACCGTCGATGTGCTGCAGGACATGGAAGTGCGCCAAGGGATCAAGGCCTATTCGGACTGGCCGACAATTCCGCAGCTGTACATCAAGGGCGAGTTCCTTGGCGGCAGCGACATCATGATGGAAATGTACGAAGCCGGCGAATTGCAGCAAACGCTCACCAACGCAGGTCTTATCCCCGCCGCCTGATTTGCGGCGCGGCAGCCGCTAGCCCCAGCCCCAAGCCTTGAAATGGGGGCGTTGCGCGGCGCTCGTGATCTGGAGATCCTCGGGAAGAACTCGGGGAGGCGGGACCGCGGAGACCAGGGGGCGGCCCCGCCTCGTTCGAGACTACTTGGGGGTACCCGATACTATGCAGACGTCGTGCCAACTAGCTAATATACATGTATTACAGTTAATTATGGTCCGCTAGACAAAGTCGGCGAGCGCGAACTGTAAACTCTGCCGACAGCTCGCGGGTGCGGATTAGCGCTTGGCAAAGCGTCCCTTCCGCGCCACGCTGGGCGGCATGGATCCAATGGACATGTTCGCGCACGACGACGATGCGCCCCCCGCCATTCCTGCCGCCACCATGGTCATCTTCCGCCATGCCCCTGCCGGCGGCGCGCCGCAGCTGCTGATGGTCCAGCGCGCCAAGGAGATGCGCTTTGCTGGCGGTGCCGCGGTCTTCCCCGGTGGCCGGGTCGACGAAGCCGATCGCGTCCTGGCTCGCGAGCTCGGCGCCAGTGACGATGACGCGCTCGACGAACTTGCCGCGCGGATCGCCGCAGTGCGCGAAACGCTGGAGGAGACCGGGCTGGCGGTCGGCTTTCACCAGAGCCCCAATCTTGCGCAGGCTCGTCAGGCGCGCCAGCTCTTGCTCGACACCGGCGAACTGGCTCCAACGCTGGCAGCGATGAAATGGACGCTCGACCTCGAGCGGCTGGTTCCGTTTTCGCGCTGGCGGCCGCGGCACAAGGAAATCCGGGTGTTCGATACCCGCTTCTATCTTGCCGACCTGGGCACCGGCGCGGTCGATCTGGCGGTCGACGATACCGAGAACACCCACTTGTTCTGGGCCAGCGCGAGCGAAGCTCTGGCGATGGCCGACAGCGGCGAGATCAAGGTGATCTTCCCGACCCGTCGCAACCTCGAACGCCTCGCGCAGTTCGGCAGTTTTGCCGATGCGCTGGGTCATGTCGGCCAGTTCCCTTCGTGCATGATCACCCCGTTCATGGAGGTTCGCGAGGGCCAACCGTGGCTGGTAATCCCGGCCGATGCCGGTTACCCGGTCGACGGCGAAAAGCTGGCAAGCGCGGCGCGCGGTTAGGAGTAATGGCGCGCCCGGCAGGGGTCGAACCTGCGACCTCAAGATTAGAAGTCTCGCGCTCTATCCAGCTGAGCTACGGGCGCGCGCCGAGGCATCCATAGGCAGGCTTTGCGCGGCGTGCAAACGCAGCTAAGCCTGCGGCCCATGACCAGCCAACTCACCCAGCTCGACGGCACCACCGGCGCGCGCCGCCACTTCCGCTATTTCGACTACATGATGGCGGCCTTCGTCGCGATCTTGTTGCTGTCGAACCTGATCGGGGCGAGCAAGCTGTCCTTTGTGGTGATTCCAGGCTTGGCCTCGGTCCTGTCGTGGCTGCCCGACATGTTCCGCCCGACCAGCGATACGGTGATCTTCGGCGCGGGGATCATGTTCTTCCCAATCAGCTATGTGCTGGGGGACATTCTGACCGAAGTCTACGGCTACGCCAACGCACGACGCTGCGTGTGGACCGGGTTTGCTGCGCTGCTGTTCATGGCTTTCATGAGCTACGTCGTGGTGGCGCTGCCGCCGGCTTCTGGCTGGAGCGGCCAAGCCGCATATGAGAGCGTGTTCGGCAACACCTGGCGGATCGTCGCGGCATCAGTGGTCGCGTTCTGGGCCGGGGAATTCGTCAACAGCTTCGTGCTTGCGAAGATGAAGATCCTGACTGGCGGCAGCAAGCTGTGGACCCGCACAATTGGTTCAACTGTGTTCGGCCAGGCCGTCGACAGCGCAATATTTTACCCGATCGCATTTCTGGGCAGCTGGACCAACACGCAGGTATTTACCGTGATGGTGGTCAACTGGTTTCTCAAGGTCATGTGGGAAGTGTTGCTCACACCGGTAACCTATGCGGTGGTCGGCTGGCTCAAGGCTCGCGAGGGGGTGGAGGTGTTCGACACCGGCACCGATTTCTCGCCATTTGCGAAAACGACTGCGGTTTAGGCCCCGCCCGTTTCAGGAACGGGGCCTCACCGCGATTTGCCTCAATCGGCGATGAGGCCGATCACGAGGTAGACTACCAGCAGCGAGCCGAAGCCGAGCACGGTGCCCAGTGCGAAACCGATGCGGACGAGGCCCACATCCCAGCCGAAGTAATCGGCGATGCCCGAGCAGACCCCCATGAACTTGGCATTGGCTTTGCCCAAGCGGAAGCCGCGGGCCGGGACGACAGTGCGATCGGTGCGATCGATCGAGCTCATGCAACTTCTCCGACATAGACGGTGGCATGTGCCGCCGAAGGGGTGCTGACCGTGGTGCTGATGAGCAGCAGCGAGATCATGAAAGCCGAAGCTGCAGCAGCGAGCCGGCTGGTGAATTGCGATTGATTGGTCATGTTCAGTCTCCTGGTTTGTTTGGTTCCGCCGACTATCCGGCAGATGCGACGGTGTTTGCATCCACCGTGCCAATTTCGAAAAACCGCATCATTTCAAGCTTTCGCGCAGATGAACAGAAATTTGCACCAATGTTCATAAACAAATGTTGGTGAAATTTCCCAACTTTCAGCGCGTGCCTTTTGCGTGACAGCACCGATGCGCCAACCTATCGCCCCGCCATGGCGCTCGACCGCATCAGGCTGACCCAGTTTCGCAACCATCGGGACACCGCGCTCGACGGCACCGCGCGGTTCAACCTGCTGGTGGGTGAAAACGGCGCGGGCAAAACCAACGTACTTGAGGCGCTGTCGCTGCTCGCCCCTGGACGCGGACTGCGCCGGGCCACGCTGGCGGACATAGCAGCGCATGGGAGCAGCGAAGGCTTTGCCGTCAGCGCCGACCTGACCGGCGAAGTGCAGCTCGGCACCGGGGTGCGGCCCGAGCGTCCGGCGCGGCGCGTGGTGCAGGTCAACGGCGCCGAAGCGCCGGCGGTGCGGCTGGGCGAATGGCTCAGCCTGGGCTGGCTGACCCCGGCAATGGACCGTCTGTTCATGGACAGCGCGGGCGCCCGGCGGCGGTTCCTCGACCGGTTGGTGCTGGCGGTGGAACCCGGCCACGCCCGCCACGCCGCCCAGCTTGAAGCCGCGCTGCGCGAGCGTGGGCGGCTGCTGGGCGAAGCGGCCGAACCCGATCCGCAATGGCTCGGCGCGATCGAATTGCAGATCGCCGAGGCCGGAGCGGCGGTGGCGCAGGCGCGGGCGCGGATGGTTGCGGGGCTGACCGATGCGCTTGAGGCCTTGCCCGTTGCTCCTTTTGCCCGGCCCGCGCTCCAATACCAACCGGGTGGGCCGCTCGATCAAAGCGAACTCACCGCCGCCTTGGCCGCAGGCCGCCGCCGTGACCGTGCCGCGCAGCGCACCTTGGTGGGGCCGCACCGCGACGAACTGGTGGTGACGATGGCGGGCAAGGACGAGCCCGCCAGCGCCTGCTCGACCGGTGAGCAGAAGGCGATGCTGATCGCGATCACGCTGGCACATGCGCAGTTGCTCTCGCCCGACCGCCCTGGCGTGCTGCTGCTCGACGAGGTTGCCGCGCATCTCGACCCGCTGCGCCGCGCGGCGCTGTTCGAGCGCTTGGCGCAGGGATCGGCGCAAGTGTGGCTGACCGGGACCGAACTCGCGCCGTTCGAAGCGATCCTGGGCGAGGCCGTGGTGTGGCAGGTCAGCGGCGGGCGGGCTGAGCGGATTTCTTAAGATCCTCTCCATTTTCACGCAGTGCAAATGGGGAGGTGGCGCGCCGAAGGCGTGACGGAGGGGCTTCAGGGCCAGCGTCGATACCCCTCCGTCAGTCGCCAATGCGACTGCCACCTCCCCGTTTGTGCTTCGCAAAAACGGAGAGGACCTAGTGTGGCTTCTTCGGCAGCGCCCCCGACACCCGATCGACCGTCGCCGCAACCAGTTTGTCGATCCCCATCACGGTCGGGTGGATATGATCGCTCTGCAGCAGTTCGGGATGCCCCTGCAGCGGGGCCAGCCAGAACGGGACCAGCGTCGCCCCGTATTGCTTCGCAAGCGCCGGGTAGATTGGATTGAACTGATCCCCGTATTCCTTGCCGAGATTGGGTGCGGCGAGCAGTTGGAGCAGGACAACCGGCACCTTTGCGGCTTGGAATTTGGCTAGGATCGCCGCGAGGTTCTTGCGCGTTTCGGCGGGAGGCACCGCGCGCAGCATGTCGTTGCCGCCAAGGCTGATGATCGCCAGCACGGGTTTGGCTTTCATGCCGCTAAGCACGAAGTCGACGCGGGCGAGGCCGTCTGCGGTGGTATCCCCCGACACCCCCGCATTGACGACACGCACCCGGACGCCGTGGGAATTGAGCGCGGCCTCGAGACGCGCAGGATAGCTCTCTCCCGGTCCAAGGCCGTATCCTGCGAACAGGCTGTCACCCAGCGCCAGCACAGGCATTGCATCGGAAGCGGGTGCCGTGACGGTTGTCGCGCTCGCCTGCGGGACAGGCGGCGGCGCGCTTTCCTTGCAGCCCAGCAGCGCCAAGGGGGTTGCAAGCGCGAGGGCGAGGTTCCATTTCATTCTGCAACTTCCTTCTTGTCCCCCTCTAGCTATGGCATCCCCGCGACGTGACAAGCCCCCTGCCCGCGATTGCGGCCCATAATCTTACCCTCAGACTCGGTCAGGGCGACAGCGCGGTCGAAGTATTGCGCGGGATCGACCTTACCGTGCCGCACGGCCAGACGCTCGCACTGCTCGGGCCCTCAGGCTCTGGCAAAAGCAGCCTGATGGCGGTTCTGTCCGGACTTGAGCGCGCCAGCGGCGGCAGCTTGCAAGTCGCGGGCGAAGATTTCTCGGCGATGAGCGAAGATGCGCTGGCGCTTGCCCGGCGCGGGCGGATCGGGGTGGTATTGCAAGCCTTCCACCTCCTCCCGACGATGACCGCGCTCGAAAATGTCATGACCCCGCTCGAACTCGCGGGCATGCCCGATGCCAAAGCGCGCGCCGAGGCAGAGCTGGTTGCGGTCGGGCTAGGCGCACGTCTGGGGCACTACCCGGCGCAGCTTTCGGGCGGCGAGCAGCAACGCGTCGCCATCGCCCGCGCGCTCGCCCCCAAGCCCGCGCTGGTGTTTGCCGACGAACCCACCGGCAACCTCGACGCCGCGACCGGCAGCAGCGTGATGGACTTGTTGTTTGCTCGCCGTGCTGAAGCCGGGGCGACCTTGGTGGTGATCACGCACGATCCGGCGCTAGCCGCGCGGTGCGAACGCGTTGTCACACTGGCCGACGGCCGGATCGCGAGCGACGCCTCCGCATGAGCCCATGGCGCACTGCCTGGACCATCGCCCGGCGCGACCTGTCGGCGCGCTTCAAGGGGCTGCGGCTGCTGCTGGTGTGCCTGTTCCTCGGCGTCGGCGCGCTCGCCGCAATCGGCACGCTGACCGGCGCGATCGAACGCGAACTCGCGAGCCGTGGGCGCACGATCCTCGGCGGCGATGTCGAAGTTGCAGTCTGGCAGCGTCCCGCATCTGCGTCCGAAAGCGCCGCATTCGCCAAAGGCGGCAAGGTTTCGGGCGGGATGCGCTTGCAGGCGATGGCCCGCGCGGGCGATCTTGCCGCGCCGATTGAGCTGAAGGCGGTCGATGCCGCCTGGCCATTGGTCGGGCAATTCAAGCTCAAGGATGGCCGTACCACCGGCGCGCCGCCTGCGGGCAGCGCGTGGCTGGCCGAAGGTGCAGCCGAGCGCTTGGGCGTCAAGCCCGGCGACAGCGTCACCATCGGCAGTCTCACCCTGCGCGTCGGCGGGATCATTGCCGACGAGCCCGACCGGCTCGGCGAAGGCTTCACCCTCGGCCCGGTGGTGATCGTCGCCGCCGATGTCCCCGCCCGCGCCGGACTGACCGCACCCGGGGCAATGTACCGGACCAAGTACCGCATCGCGATGGGGCCCAGCAGCGATGCGCAAGGCCTCGCTGACCGCCTCAAACGGCAATTCCCCTCCTCCGGCTTCGAATTGCGCACCCGTGACAATGCCTCGCCCGGCGCGGAACGCTTTGTCAGCCGGATGGGCGATTTCCTCGTGCTGGTCGGGCTAGCCGCCTTGGCGATCGCCGGGATCGGGATTGGCGGCGGGGTGGCTTCGTACCTCGAAGCACGGCGTGGGAGTGTAGCGACCTTGAAGGTGCTGGGTGCAACCAGCGGCGATGTTGCGCGAATTTACCTGCTGCAGGTCGGCGTAGCAGCGCTGGTGGGGAGCGGACTGGGCCTGATTGCCGGGGTGCTGGTTACCCCCTTGTTGGGCGCCGCGCTGGGCAGTCTGCTGCCGGTCTCGCCCGGGCTGGTGTTCGACCCCGGCGCGCTCGCCAAAGCCGCGCTGTATGGCTTGCTGATCGCGCTGGTCTTCGCCGCGCCGCCGCTGCTCTCGGCGCGGCGTTTCCCGGCGATGGCCCTGCTGCGCGCGCGGGTCTCACCGCTCAAGCAAAACTGGCGCGATGCGGTGTTGCCAGTGGGTCTGGGCATGGTGGCGATTGCCGCGCTGGCGCTGCTGACCACCAAGGCCAAGCTGGTCACAGCGTGGTTCCTTGGCGGTTCGCTGGTGCTGCTGTTGCTGCTCGGCGCGCTGGGCTGGCTGATCCGCACGCTTGCCGCGAAATTGCCTCGGCCCAAGGCGCCTTTGCTGCGGATCGCGCTCGCCAACCTCCACCGCCCCGGCGCGCAGACCGGCGCGCTGGTCACCGCGCTCGGCTTCGGGCTCGCCGCCTTCGTCACACTGGCGGCAATCCAGACCAGCCTCGATGCCAACATCATGGCCCGCGTTCCCCAGCGCGCGCCCGATTACTTCGTGCTCGATGTTCCCAAAGCGCGCGGGGCGGAATTCGTCGCGGCGGTGACCAAGGTTGCTCCCACGGCCAAGGTCCGGCTGGTCCCGGCGCTGCGCGGGGCAATCCTCGCTTACGGCCCCCAGAACGCGATGATCCGCGTCGCCGACCTCAAGGAAATTCCCGAGGAAGCCTGGCCCCTGCGCGGTGAGCGCGGGCTGACCTATTCAGACGACGTGCCCGAAGGCAATGCGGTTACTTCGGGCAAATGGTGGCCGCATGACTACACCGGCGAACCGCTGGTCTCAATCGACGAAAAGCTCGCCGCGGCGCTGAACCTCAAGCTCGGCGACCAGCTGACGATTGGCCTGCTCGGGGTCGAACGTACCGCGCGGATCGCCTCGCTGCGGCGGATCGACTGGGATTCGTTGGGATTCAATTATGTGCTGGTGTTCAGCCCCAATGCGATCGAAGACGCGCCGCACAATCTGGCGGCGACTATCTCGCTTACCCCCCTCCCGCCTGCGGGAGGGGCCGGGGGTGGGTCTGTTGCCGCCGCCAAGAACCCACCCCCAACCCCTCCCGCAGGCGGGAAGGGGGAATTACTCCGCAGCCTGGTGCGCGCCTTTCCGGCGAGTTCGGTGATCGAGGTCGGCGGTGTGCTGACCCAGGCGCGGGATTTGCTACGTCAGGTCAGCTTGGCGATCCTCGCGGCGGCTTCGGTCGCGGTGCTGGCGGGGATTGCGGTGCTGCTTGGCGCGATCGCCGCAGCGCGCGCGGCGCGGGTCTATGACAACGTGATCCTGCGCGTACTTGGTGCCAGTCGGCGACAACTGTTGGTGTTGCAACTCGCTGAATACGCCCTGCTCGCGGTGGTACTCGCCGGGGTGGCATTGGCGCTGGGCAGCGGCATCGCCTGGCTGGTCGTGGTCAAGCTGTTTGCATTCGACTGGCTGCCCGACTGGACCGAAGTACTTGGCGTGCTTGGCATGGGCCTCGCGCTGGTAATCGGCTTCGCACTGGCGGCTTCGCTCCCCTTGCTCAGAGCAAAACCGGCACAGGCGCTGCGCGAACTTTAGGCTGCGCTTGCCCCGAGCGCCCGCATCGGCTAGGGGCGCGGCCAATGTTGCGGCGCAGCACAAGCGTCGCCCTCCCCCGTTTGAGAGTTACCGAATGTCCGCCCAGCTTCCTTTGCGCAATATCGCCATCATCGCGCACGTCGATCACGGCAAGACCACCTTGGTCGACCAGTTGTTCCGCCAGTCCGGCACTTTCCGCGACAACCAGCGCGTCGAAGAACGCGCGATGGATTCGAATGACCTCGAAAAAGAACGCGGGATCACCATTCTGGCCAAGTGCACTTCGGTCGAATGGGACGATCATCACGGGCACACCACCCACATTAACATCGTCGATACGCCGGGCCACGCCGACTTCGGTGGCGAAGTTGAGCGGATCCTGTCGATGGTCGACGGGGTGATCCTGCTGGTCGATTCGTCCGAAGGCGCGATGCCGCAAACCAAGTTCGTCACCGGCAAGGCGCTCGCGCTGGGACTGCGTCCGATCGTCGTGGTCAACAAGGTCGATCGCCAGGACGAGCGTATCCAGGAAGTTCTCGACGAGGTATTCGACCTGTTCGTCAGCCTCGACGCCACCGACGAGCAGCTCGACTTCCCGGTGCTCTACGCCTCGGGCCGCAACGGTTATGCCAATGAAGACCCGAGCCTGCGCGCCGGGACCTTGACCCCGCTGTTCGAAAAGATCGTCAGCCACGTTCCGGCTCCCGCAGCCGACGTCGATGGTCCGTTCAAGTTTCTCGTCACCCTGCTCGACCGTGACAACTTCCTCGGCCGGATCCTGACGGGCAAGGTCCAGTCGGGCACGGTCAAAGTCAACTCGCCGATCCACGCGCTCGACAACGACGGCAACATCGTCGAAACCGGCCGCGCCTCCAAGCTGATGGCGTTCCGCGGGCTCGAACGCGTGCCGGTCGATGAAGCCCGGGCTGGCGACATCGTCTCGATCGCCGGGCTGACCGAGGCGACCGTCTCCAACACCATCTGCGATCCATCGGTGACCGAGCCCCTGCACGCCCAGCCGATCGACCCGCCGACGCTGTCGATGCGCTTTGCGGTGAACGATTCGCCGATGGCCGGACGCGAAGGGACCAAGGTCACCAGCCGGATGATCCGAGACCGGCTCGAGCGCGAAGCCGAGAGCAACGTCGCGATCCGGGTGACCGAGAGCGCCGACCGCGACAGCTTCGAGGTTGCCGGGCGCGGCGAGCTTCAGCTCGGCGTGCTGATCGAGACGATGCGCCGCGAAGGCTTTGAGCTCGGCATCAGCCGCCCGCGCGTGCTCTACGCAGTGGACGAAAACGGCAAGCGCACCGAGCCCTATGAAACCACCGTGATCGACGTCGATGATGAATATGCCGGTGTCGTAGTCGAGAAAATGGCCACCCGCAAAGGCGAGATGACCGACATGCGCCCCTCGGGCGGCGGCAAGACCCGGATCACCTTCTCCGCCCC
>JARXKR010000021.1 GCA_030271565.1 Pseudomonadota bacterium | reverse complement strand
ACATCGAACAGGTCGCCGCCCGGCTCAACTGGCCGTGCATCCGCATCAACCTCGACGCGCACATCAGCCGGATTGACCTGATCGGCCGCGACGCAATCGTGCTGCGCGATGGGCTGCAGGTCACCGAATTCCGCGAAGGGCTGCTGCCGTGGGCGCTGCAGCATCCGGTCGCCTTGGTGTTCGACGAATACGACGCCGGCCGCCCCGACGTGATGTTCGTGATCCAGCGCGTGCTCGAGACCGAGGGCAAGCTGACCCTGCTCGACCAGAACCGGGTGATCCGGCCCAATCCGTTTTTCCGGCTGTTCTCGACCGCCAACACGGTCGGGCTGGGCGATACCAGCGGGCTCTATCACGGCACCCAGGCGATCAACCAGGGCCAGATGGACCGCTGGAACATCGTCGTCGGACTCAACTACCTGCCCGCCGCGGTCGAATGCGAGATTGTGCTGGGCAAGTCGGACGGCGCTTCGGCCGAACTGGTCAGCCAGATGGTCAAGGTCGCCGATCTGACCCGCCAAGGCTTCATCAATGGCGATATCAGCACGGTGATGAGCCCGCGCACCGTGATGACCTGGGCGCAGAACACCGCGATCTTCAAGGATCCCGGCTTCGCCTTCCGTCTCTCGTTCCTCAACAAGTGCGACGAGACCGAACGGATGCTGGTCGCCGAATATTACCAGCGGGTGTTCGGCACCGATCTGCCCGAAAGCGTCGTGGGCAAGGCATGATGCTGCTGCGCCTGGCGGCTGCGGCGCTGCTTGCACTAGGCACCGGGCAGGCCGGGGTGGGGCCCGCGCCGGATGCTGCGCCCGCCGCCGAAGCGCCAAAGGTGCTCTATTATCCGGTCGAGGCTGACGGACCCAAGGTGCTTGATCAGGCCCTGGCCCATGCTGCAGCGAGCAAGGCCAACGCGGTAATCGTGTTCGGTGCGGACTGGTGCCACGATAGCCGCGCTTTGGCTCAGGTGCTGAAGTCAGACGCGTTCAAGGCCGAGTTCGGTTCGCGCTACGAAGTGACCTTCATCAACGTCGGCCGCCCGCAGACCGGCGAGGGGGTCAATCTCGATTTGGTCAAGCACCTCGGGGTCAACAAGCTCAAGAGCACCCCGGCGCTGTTCGTGCTGCGCGCCGACGGCAAAGTCCTCAACGGCAAGAAGGACGCAGTCAGCTGGCGCAACGCCGAAAGCCGCGGGACCGACAAGGTGCTGGCGTGGTTCCGCGCGTTCGATAAGCGCTAGCCGCTGGAGAAGGCTTACTCGCCTTCCCACCCGTCGAGCAGGTCCGAAAACTCGTCGGCGTGCCCTTCCTCTTGCTCAAGGATGTGCATCAGCAGCTTCTTGGTCGTGGTGTCGCGGTCGCCGACATAGTCGATCAATTCGCGGTACGAATCGATCGCGATCCGCTCGGCGATCAGGTCTTCCTTGACCATGTCCTTGAGCGTCTTGCCCTTGCGGTACTCGGCGTGGCTGCGCTTGGTCAGGTTGTCGGGGTTGAGGTCAGGCTCGCCGCCAAGCTGAACGATCCGTTCGGCCAGCATCATCGCATGCGCCTGCTCTTCTTTCGAGTGTTCAAGGAAGTGCGCTTTGATCGGTTCCGACACCAGACCGGTCGCGGTGTGGTAATGCCGCAAATAACGCAGCACGCAGACCCACTCGGTCGCGAGCGATTCCTGCAGCTTGGCCACGATCGTCTCGCGGTCGGACGGATAGGTCTTGGTCACCGCCCCGTCGTCGATGTTCTTGCGGGCATTGGCGCGCAGCGTCTTGACATCGGTAAAGATATTGCCGGCAGTTTTCGCGGTGGTCGCCATGGCGCTGGGTCCTCGTTCAGAAGGGAATGGCCGCGCGCATGGGCGCAGCTACCTTCGAAACGATTTCCCGGCGCTGGAGTTCCCGCCTGGCGGTGGTGCCAGTCAGGCGTTTGGCACCACCAAATACTTCTCACCCGTCCGCCGTGCGTTGTATTCGCTCACCGCGGCTTTCTCCAGCATGCCTTCAAGCGAGACTTCGGCCTTGTAATAGCTTGCAAAAGTCGTGGTCAGGTCCTTGGCGACGCGCGCGCGCATGCGGCCGACCACTTCCATTCCGGCCTTGGCCATAAACGGGGTGAGCAGCCAGCCGGCCAGGTCCCAGGTCAGGCCGAAGGCGCGGTTGAGGATCGTTGGCCCGATGTCCAGCGCACCGTAGATGTAGACTTTTTTGGCCTCGCTCGAGCCATAGCGGCTGAACGCGGCGCCGCGGCTGGCGGCGGCTTCCATCGCGGTCAGGATCTGGCTGGACAGCGTCCCGCCGCCGATCGGATCGAACCCGAGCATGGCCTTGGTTTCGGCAATCGCGTCGATCAGCTTGGGCATGAAATCCGCATCGGTCATGTTCAGCACATAGGTCGCGCCAAGATCCTTGAGCAGTTTCACCTGATCTTCGCTGCGCACGATGTTGACCAGCGGCACGCCGTCCTCAAGGCAGATCTTGACCAGCATCTGGCCCAGGTTGGAGGCGGCGGCGGCATGGACGATCCCGGTGAAGCCTTCCAATTTCATCGTTTCGACAAAGCCTAGCGCGGTCATCGGGTTGACGAAGCTCGATGCAGCCTGCGCAGCGCTCGCTTCAACCGGCATGCACATCGCAGCGTCGGCATAGGCGTAGGAGGCATATGCGGAGCCGGGGACACAGGCGACGCGCTTGCCGAGCAAGGCCTCTGCGCCCGCTCCGGCAGCCACCACCGTGCCGGCCGCCTCGTTGCCCGCAGGCATCGCCATGCCGTGCCGCGCTTTCATTGCGCGGGTGGCATTGTCGGGCATCTTCGCCACGACTTTGCCGGGTGAATATTGCGCGTTCTCGGTATCGGCCGAGGCGAACAGCAGGCCCAGATCGGACGGGTTGATCGGGGTCGCCTCGACCTTGATCAGGACCTGGCCGGGCTTGGGCTCGTCCCAGGTCTTGTCATTGAGCTGGAGCGTCAGCGTGCCGTCAGCGTCGAGCTGGGTGGTGAGCTGTTTGCCGGTGTATGCCATGGTTCTCTCCCGAATCTGTTGCGCCGTGGTGGCGTTGCAGATTGCAACTTAGGCATTCATTCGCCGGGGTAAAGCGCCCGAGCGAAATATAGGCCGTGCGGAGGGGCATTGAAGCCGAGGCGCTGGCGATCGCGTGCATTGAGTGCATCGGACAGGTCCTGCTCGCTCCATTTGCCCATGCCGACCATCGCGAGGCAGCCGACCATCGAGCGGACCTGATGGTGGAGGAAGCTGCGCGCGGCGGCTTCGATCAGCACATGGCCGCCCTCGCGCCGGACATCGAGCCGGTCGAGCGTCTTGACCGGGCTGGCCGATTGACAATGGGCCGAGCGGAAGGTGGTGAAATCGTGGCTGCCGACCAGAATTTGCGCGGCGCGGTGCATCAAGTCTGTATCGAGCTGCTGGGTCAGATGCCAGGCGCGGTTTAGTTCCAGCGTCAACGGCGCGCGGCGGTTGGTGATCCGGTACAGGTATTCGCGCCCCGTGCACGAGAACCGAGCATGCCAATCATCCGCCACTTCCACGCAATTCAGCACCGCAATCGGCGCAGGGCGGACCAAGGCGTTGATCGCCTGCATCAGCCGGAACGGCGTAATAGCCTTGGTAATATCGAAGTGCGCCCGCATGCCGAGCGCATGGACCCCGGCGTCGGTCCGGCCCGCTGCGTGGAGCGTCGCTGCCTCGCCCGTCACCGCCAGGATCGCGGCCTCGATCGCCCCTTGCACGGTGGGCCCGTTCGGCTGGCGCTGCAGCCCCATGAACGGGGTGCCGTCGAATTCGATGGTGAGCGCGAAGCGGGTCATCGGGCGGGGCTTTGCGCGTGGCCTTCGACAGGCTCAGGCTGAGCGGACCTTGGGATCATGTACAAAAACCGCTCAGGCTGAGCCTGTCGAAGCCCGCGCACTACCATTAGCCCAACTTCGTCCCGGCCGGAACCGCCCGCCCGCGCAGCAGTTCTTCCACTTTCATCGCCGGACGGCCCGCGCGCTGGATCAGCGTTGGCCGCAGCGCACCGTGCCCGCAGGCGATGGTCAGCTGGTCGTCAAGTGTGGTCCCCGCAGCGCCCTCGCGCGCGACAACTTGCGCAGCGAGAATGCGGTAGCGTTCGCCGCCCAGTTCGAACCATGCCCCCGGTGCGGGAGCAAATGCCCGGACCTGGCGCTCGATCTGCTCGGCGGCGCGGGTGAAATCGATCCGGGTCTCGGCCTTGGCGATCTTGGCGGCGTAGGTCACGCCCAGCTCGGGCTGCGGCGTTGGCGCGTGGCCCGGCAGGTCCGCCAGCACCTCGATCATCAACCGCGCGCCCAGTTCGGCCAGTTCGGCGGTCAGCTCGCCGCCGGTCTTGTCCTCGACGGGCGTGCGCGCCGCCGCCAGCATCGGCCCGGTATCGAGCCCGGCCTCCATCTGCATGATCGTTACCCCGGTTACCGTGTCGCCCGCCAAGATCGCACGGTGGATCGGCGCCGCGCCGCGCCACTGCGGGAGGAGCGAGGCGTGGATGTTGATGCAGCTATTCCGGGGCGCAGCGAGCACCGACTGCGGCAGGATCAGGCCGTAAGCAGCGACCACGGCGAGATCGGCCTCCAGCGCGGCAAAATCCGCCTGTGCCTCAAGATCGCGCAAAGTCCGGGGCGAGCGAACCGGAATCCCCAGCCGTTCGGCTTCGCGCTGGACCGGCGAGGGCATCAATTGCTTGCCCCGTCCCGCCGGGCGCGGCGGCTGGGTATAGGCCGCCACCACCGCGTGCCCAGCTTCGACCAGCGCCAGCAGTGCCGGCACGGCAAAGGTCGGGGTTCCCATGAAGACGATGCGCACCGGCCGGTGTTTCCCTCAATAACTCCTCTCCCCTCGCGGGAGAGGAAAGCGCAGCTTGCTGCCGTGGCAGCTAGCGCAGCTTGGAGAGGGGACTTGGACCGCGCGGGCGGTTTCCCCTCTCCAACTACGGCTAGTTCGCTCTGCTCTCAAGCCTTCGTATCCTCTCCCGCAAGGGGAGAGGGTTTTCAGTTCAATTCAACCAAAATTACCCCTATCCCCCGCACCATGGCATCGCAAGAGATCGAAACGCTGACCGCCGCACTGGCCAAGCTGCCCGGCCTCGGCCCGCGTTCGGCCCGGCGCGCGGTGTTGTGGCTGATCAAGCGCCGCGAAGGCGCGCTGGTGCAGCTGCTCGAAGCTCTGGACGCGGTGCGCGAGGGGCTGGTTGAGTGCCAGACCTGCGGCAATGTCGATACCTCCGACCCCTGCGGCATCTGCGCCGATCCGCGCCGCGACCAGCGTTCGCTGTGCGTGGTCGAGGACGTCGCCGACTTGTGGGCGCTCGATCGTTCGCGGCTGTTCGCCGGGCGCTATCATGTGCTGGGCGGACGGCTTTCGGCGCTCGACGGGGTGCGGCCCGAAGACCTGACCATCGGCAAGCTCATCGAGCGGGTCTCACACGGCGGGATCGACGAGGTGGTGCTGGCGATGAACGCCACGCTCGAAGGCCAGACCACCGCGCACTACATCGCCGAACGGCTCGAGGCCTACCCGATCCGCCTCACCCAGCTGGCGCATGGATTGCCGGTCGGCGGCGAACTCGATTACCTCGACGAAGGCACTTTGGCGCAAGCATTGCGCGCGCGTCGTCCGATGGGTTGAGATTTCGGCGTGGGGCCACTATCTGGCCCTTTATGGCATTACGCGAAATCCTCGAAGTTCCCGATCTGCGGCTCAAGCAGATCTCCGCCCCCGTTACCGCGTTCGATGACGAATTGCGCGCGCTGGTCGCCGACATGTTCGAGACGATGTACGAAGCCCCCGGGATCGGGCTCGCCGCCGTCCAGCTCGGGGTGCCGCTGCGGGTGCTGACGATCGACCTCCAGCCCGAGGACGAGGACGCCGAGCCCGAGGAATGCACCGCGCACGGTGGTCACAGCCACAGCCATCAGCCGCTCAAGAAAGAGCCGCGGGTGTTCATCAATCCCGAAATTCTCGATCCTTCCGAAGACCACGCGGTCTATTCCGAAGGGTGCCTGTCGGTCCCCGAAATCTACGCCGACATCGAACGTCCGGCCCGCATCCGCGCGCGCTGGCAGGACCTGGACGGCAAGCTCCATGAGGAAGACATCGACGGTCTGCTGGCGACCTGTCTGCAGCACGAGATGGACCACCTTGAGGGAATCCTGTTTATCGATCACCTGTCGCGGCTGAAGCGGCAGATGGTGCTCAAGAAGCTGGAAAAGCTGCGCAAGGCGGCTTAAAAAAGCCCCTCGATCTGCCCCGCATCATCCAGATAAATCGTCTCGGCGCTGGGCACCCGGGGCAGTCCGGGCATGGTCATGATGTCCCCGCATACCGCCACCACGAAGCCTGCCCCCGCCGCCAGCCGCACTTCGCGCACTTCAACCTCGTGGCCATCGGGCGCGCCGAGTTTGGCGGGGTCGGTCGAGAACGAGAACTGGGTCTTGGCCATGCACACCGGCAGGCGGCCGTAGCCCATCCCCTCCCACGCCCTAAGTTGGCTGCGGATCGATTCTGACAGGTGCACTTCGCCCGCGCGGTAGATTTCGCGGCCGACTGCTGTGATCTTGTCGGCCAGCGGCAAGTCATCGGGATAGAGCAGCCGCAACTCGCTAGTCTCGGCATCGGCGCTCTCGGCCACCAGTCGCGCCAGGTCCTCGGCGCCCGCGCCGCCCTCGGCCCAGTGCCGGCAGAGCACCGCCTGCGCGCCGTACTGCGCCGCCAGAGCGATCACTTCGGCAATCTCGGCCTCACTATCGGTGCCAAAATGATTGATTGCCACGGTCGGTATCAATCCGAATTTGGAGAGGTTCTCGATGTGGCGCTGCAAGTTAATCCCGCCTTTGCGCACTGCGGCAACGTTTTCCGAAGCAAGATCACTCTTGGCCACCCCACCGTGCATCTTGAGCGCGCGCACCGTCACGACCAGCACCGCAGCATCGGGTTTCAGTCCGGAACTGCGGCACTTGATGTCGATGAATTTCTCCGCGCCCAGATCGGCCCCGAACCCGGCCTCGGTCACCACGTAGTCAGCCAGGCCCAGCGCGGTGCGCGTCGCGATCACCGAATTGCAGCCGTGCGCGATATTGGCGAACGGCCCGCCGTGGACCAGCGCGGGGCGATTTTCCAGCGTCTGGACCAGGTTGGGCAGCACCGCGTCCTTGAGCAGCACCGCCATCGCGCGGTCGGCCTTGAGGTCGCTGGCATAGACCGGCGACTTGTCGCGGCGGTAAGCGACCACGATTCGCCCGAGCCGCGCTTCAAGGTCTTCGAGGTCGCTCGCCAGGCACAGGATCGCCATCACTTCGGAAGCCACCGTGATGTCGAATCCGCTTTCGCGCGGGAAGCCGTTGGTCACCCCGCCGAGCGGGCCGACGATCTGCCGCAGCGCGCGGTCGTTCATGTCGAGCACGCGCTTCCACACCACCCGGCGCAGGTCGATCTCGAGCGTGTTGCCCCAGTAGATATGGTTGTCGAGCATCGCCGCGAGCAGGTTGTGCGCCGAGGTGATCGCGTGGAAATCACCGGTAAAGTGGAGGTTGATTTCGTCCATCGGCATGACCTGCGCATAACCGCCGCCCGCGCCGCCGCCCTTCATCCCGAAGCACGGCCCCAGGCTCGGCTCGCGCAGGCACAGCATCGCACGCTTGCCGATCCGGTGCAGCGCGTCGGCCAGACCGACCGAGGTTGTGGTCTTGCCTTCGCCCGCCGGGGTCGGACTGATCGCGGTGACGAGGATCAGCTTGCCTTGTTTGGTGGCGGCTGGAAGGTGCGCGGGATCGAGCTTGGCCTTGAACCGGCCATAGGGGATGACTGCCGCATCCGGAATTCCGGCAGCTGCCGCAACCTCGCCGATTGGCGCAAGCTCCGCGGCGCGGGCAATCTCGATATCGCTCGGCATGCTATCCCCCTTCGTGCCCGGCGCGTGGTTTCGCCTTGTTTGCCCCGTTGCGCAATGGGGTTAATCGATGCTGTGAATGAACCCGGGGTGAGGCTTGCCGGATCGGCAGCACTGGAGTAGGTTCGCGCTTCGTTCTCTTTTGAAAGTTGCCATGACCACCACTGCGCTCCTGCTCGTACTGGTTGCGCTCGCTGCCGGGGCTCTGCTCGGCTGGCTACTTGGCTCGCGCCCAGCGGCGGATTTGCGCACACGGCTGACGGCGAGCGAGGCGGAAGGCAAGGACTTCGATGCGCGGTTCCGCCAAGCGGTCACCGAACTTGGCGATGCGCAGATCGAACTGGCGACGCTCAAGGCCAACGCTGCCAATTTCGAGGAGCAGAAGGCGGGGCTGCTGATCGCACAGGAAAGCCTCAAGACCGAGTTTCAAGCCGCTGGGGCGAAGATTCTGGCACAGGCGCAGGAGACGTTACTGGCCCGCGCGCAGGAACGCTTCGCCCAGTCGGAAGAAAAAAGCGCTGAGCGGCTGAAGTCATTGCTTGCACCGGTTGATGAGCGATTGAAGGCTTACGAAGTACAGGTCACCACGCTCGAAAAGCAGCGGGTCGAGGGGTTCAGCCAGCTTGCCGGCGTAATCGAGGAAGTGCGCAAGGGCCAGGAAGAGGTCAAGCGTGAGGCCGCGCGGCTGGGCAATTCGCTGACCAATGCCCCCAAGGCGCGTGGGCGCTGGGGCGAACGCGCGCTGCAGAACGTGCTCGAACAATGCGGGCTGTCACAGCACACCGATTTCAATCTCGAACACTCGCTCGATACCGAGGAGGGACGGCTGCGCCCCGATGCGATCGTGCGGATTCCGGGGCAGAAGATGCTGGTGATCGACGCCAAGGTTTCCTTGAACGCCTATCAGGCGGCGTTCGAGGCGAACGACGATGAGACCCGCAAGCGCAATTTGGACCTTCATGCGCGGTCGATGCGCAACCACGTCCAGACACTCGGGGCGAAGTCGTATCAGAGCCAGTTCGACGAAGCGCCGGATTACGTGGTGATGTTCGTGCCGGGCGAACACTTCGTAGCGGCCGCGCTGGAAAGCGATCCCGACCTGTGGGACTTTGCGTTCCACAACAAGGTCCTACTCGCCACTCCGACCAACCTGGTGGCGATTGCGCGGACTGTCGCAATGGTCTGGCAACAGGACCAGCTGGCGCGCGAGGCGATCGAGATCGGCAAGGCTGGGGCGGAATTGTACGACCGGCTCGCTGTCGCCGCCGATCACCTCAAGGGCGTCGGTGCCGGGCTCGACCGCGCGGTTCGTAAATACAACGATTTCGTCGGCAGTTTCGAGCGCAACGTGCTGACCTCGGGCCGCCGCCTCAAGGAAAAAGGCATCGCCATCGGCAAGCGCGAGATCGAGGAAGTGCCGGTAATCGACAGCCTGCCGCGTCATGCGGGCGGTGAGGACGCGGCCCTATTGCTGCAAGGCGATGCGGACGAAGCTGAGGCCGCCGAATAGCCTTCTTGATCTGAGACCCTTTCCCGTTCGTCCCGAGCGAAGTCGAGGGACTGGTTCGAGCGAAGCCGAGAACCTCCAGCGCTGGCCGTCTCGGCTTCGCTCGACGGAGAAATCCCTCGACTTCGCTCGGGACGAACGGGATTTGATCAAATGTAGCGCCTAACGCATCCGCGCCAACTTGGCCGAATGGCCCGGCGCGGTCAGGGTCAGGCTATCACCCTCCACTTTGTATTGCGGCGAGGCGCCGAGCAGTGCGCTGACCGCCTTTTCCTGTTCCATCACCCCGTCGCAGAACATCATGGTCGAGATGATCGGCCCGGTCATCAGCCGCCCGGGCTCGATCGTCAGGTCGCCGCCCATGCCGTTGCACCCGGCGTCGGCCGAGAGCGACTTCGCATTGATGGTCAGCGCGGCGCGGCCCGAGACCGGCTTCTGCCCGTCGATCAGCACGAACGACCAGGTGGTCCCAGCGATCGGGGCAGCCGCGGCCCCTGCCGTGGTGCAGGTGGCGAGCAGCGGCGCAGCGAGTGCGCTCAGGACGAGCAGGGCGGTACGGTTGATCATGTGCGGCAAGCTGCCACGTCCAGCCTGATCGCAAACTGAACGGATTAGCCGAGCGTCGCCAAGGCCTCATAAGCCAGTACCGCGGCCGCCACCGCCGCGTTGAGGCTGTCGGCGCGGCCCTTCATCGGCATCGTCACGCGCAGGTCGCAGGCCGCCTCGTAATCCTCGGGCAATCCGCGCGATTCGTTGCCGACCAGCAGGAAGCACGGTGCGGCGTATGGAGCACCGCGATAGTCCACTGCGTCGCGCAGGCTGGCCGCAACCAGCTGGCCTTGTCCGCCGCGCAGCCACGGCAGGAACTCGTCCCACCGCGCCAGCGCGATTTTTTGCGTGAACACCGCACCCATGCTCGCACGCACCGCCTCGACCGAGAACGGATCGGCGCAGTCGTCGAGCAGGATCAGCCCGCCCGCGCCGACCGCGTCGCCGGTGCGCAGCATCGTGCCGAGATTGCCCGGATCGCGCAGCGCCTGCGCGACCAGCCAGATCTTGGCAGTTCCGCGCTCGATCTGCGCCAGCCCGGTGTCGAATTCGGCGAAGACCCCGGCGACCGCCTGGGGGTTATCCTTGCCCGTCACCTTGGCGAGCAGGTCGGCGCCCATTTCGAGCACCTCGCCGCCGGTCGCCAGTACATCCGCCTCAAGCGCATCGAGCAACGGATGCGGATCACGCTCGGTCGCCATGACCAGCAGTTCGGGCAAATGCCCGCTTGTCCGCGCATCGGTGAGCAGGCGCAAACCTTCGGCAAGGAATTTGCCCGAAGCCTTGCGGTGCTTTTTCTCGCGCAAGCTGCGCAGGAATTTGACGGTCGGGTTGGAAAATCCGGTGATGGTGCGGCGCATGAGATGCCTTGGGCGAGTGTTGCGCGCGGGCTTCGACAGGCTCAGCCTGAGCGGGGTTGGGTCTGCTATCAATTACCGCTCAGGCTGAGCTTGTCGAAGCCCCATCGTGAGCAAACTAATCCTCGCCGAAGCCGTCCTTGACCAGGCCGACCAGCTTGAGCAGCGCGAGGTCCGCTCCGTCGCCCGAAACCATAATGTCGATCGAATCGCCCTTGGCCGCGCCGAGCATCATCAGCCCGAGGATCGAGGCGCCTTCGGCATCGTTGCCGTCCTTCTCGACCCGGACGTGCAATCCGTCGCCCAGTTTGGCCACGGCATTGACGAATTTGGCGCTGGCGCGCGCGTGCAGACCCCGGTTGTTGACGATCTCGACAGTTTCCCGGTGCTCGCTCACATTTTACCCCAAATTGCGTATCAGGCGTCCTGGCCCAGAAACTCCGACGCGATGGTAATGTAGCTGCGCCCGGCATCGCGCGCCGCGACCACGGCCTTTTCGAGCGGCATGCAGCAGCGCGCCTTGGCCAAGCGGATCAGCATCGGCAGGTTGATGCCGGCGATCACCTCGACCTTGCCCTTCTGCATCAGCGAGATCGCGAGGTTCGACGGGGTGCCGCCGAACAGGTCGGTGAGGATGATCACTCCGGTGCCGCTGTTGACCTGCTTGACCGCGTTGCCGATATCGGTGCGGCGCTTTTCCATGTTGTCTTCGGGGCCGATGCTGATCGCAACCACCGCTTCCTGCTTGCCCACTACGTGGGTCATCGCCGACACGAATTCCTCGGCCAGCTTGCCGTGAGTAACCAGGATCAGGCCGATCATGTCCGGGCAGCGCTCCATGGCCGGGGGCAGGCGACTCGCGCCCGGCAGTGGCGCAGGGCCATGACGATTGCGCGCGCCATGGTCAATTCATTCCTGCAGCGGGCTCGGGTTTGCCCTCGACCAGGTCAGCCGCGCGGGCCGACAGGTTACGGTGGAGGACGCCCGGCTCGTAACCCGCCTCGGTCAGCGCTGCGGCCATCTGCTCGGCCGCAAACACCGAGCGGTGGCGCCCGCCGGTGCAGCCAAACGCAATGTTCACATAGGCTTTGCCCTGCGCCTGATAGCGCGGGAGCAGCAACAGCACGAGATCGCGGATGCGGGCAAAGGCCTCGTGCCACGCCGGGTCCTGGCGGATGTGGTTTGCGACCGCCTCATCCTGCCCGGTCTGCGGGCGCAGCACCGGGTCCCAGTGCGGGTTGTCGAGGAAACGCATGTCGAACACCAGATCGGCGATCGGCGGCATCCCGCGCGAAAACCCGAAGCTGCTAACCGAGACGGTCATGCCGCGGACCGCACTGTCGCCAAACCGTTCGCGGATCGCCTGCTGCAAGTCGTTGCTGCTGAACTGGGTGGTGGAGATCACCAGATCGGCCCAGCGCCGCAGCGGCTCCATCAGCTCGCGCTCAGCCATGATGCCGCTGGCGGCGGGCAGGTCCTGCGCCAGCGGATGGCGGCGGCGGGTCTCGTTATAGCGCCGCTCAAGCTCGTTCCCCGAGCAATCGAGGAACAGCGTGGTAATCTGCAGGTCAGCGCGGCCGGCCAGCTTTTTGACCAAGGCGATAACCTTGTTCGGGTCGAAGCCGCGGGTGCGCGAATCGAATCCGATCGCCAGCGGGGTATCGGCGGCAGGTGCATCGGCGCTGGCGATCAACCGCCCGAGCAGGCGCACCGGAAAGTTGTCGATCACTTCCCAGCCCAAATCTTCCAGCACCTTGAGCGCCGTGGTTTTGCCCGCACCGAGCAGCCCGGTGACGAGCAGAAGGCGCTGGGGGGCTGGAGCGGGAGACTCGGTCATTGCGGTGCAACATAAATGGCGCTTGATGGACCCAATGTGAAGGGCCCTGGCCGGGCTGTCCCCCGCGGGGACGGTCGTTCAGGCGAGCCCGTAGCGTTCGAGCGCCAGTTCGGCCTTGCGCGCCAGTGACGAGCCCTCAGGCCACAGCCGCACGAGCGGGAGATCGATCCCGGCGAGATTTACTTGCTCCGGGCATTCAACAAAGCGTTCGGCCGCTGGATCGAGCCGCAGCACAATCGCAACCGGCACATCGTCTTGCGTCGGGAACGTCAGCAGCCCGAGATTGCGCACCTCAAGCAGTCCGGCGATGTTGGGCGGAGGGCTGGCATAAAGCCGCCCGCCGCGAGCCTCAAGGCTCACCCCATCATCGCCGATCAACACCGCACCGCGATCGATCAGCGCCAGAGCGAGGCTGGATTTCCCCGCACCGGGCGGTCCCTCGATCAGGATCGCGTGGTCTCCAATGGCGATGCCGGTAGCTTTGTGGAGGAACGCGGTCACGCCGCATCCTCCTCCACCGTCGGCAATTCAAGAACCAGACATGCCCCCGGCTTGCCGTCGGGCCGGTCGGTGGCCACCAAAGTGCCATCGTGAGCCTCGGCGATGGTCCGGGCGATGGCCAGGCCGAGCCCCGAATGGCTGCCGAAGCTCTCAGTATCGGGGCGCAGCGAGTGGAAGCGGTCGAAGATTTTTTCGCGCGCTTCGGGCGGGATCCCGGGGCCTTCGTCGGTGACGGTCAGTTCGATATGCTCAGGATGCCGCGCCACGCCAAGCACCACCGCGCCGCCCGGCGGGGAGAACGAGCAGGCGTTGTCGAGCAGGTTGACCAGGACCCGCTCAAGCCGCGCCGGATCGCCGGGAACGACCCACGGCCCGGCATCGTGCGGCTCGACCCGTACAGTGCATGGTCTGGCATCGCCGCGGGTGCCGCGCGCGCGCACCAAAGTCTCTGCGAGCGTCATCAGATCGACCTCATCGAACGGGGTGCGACTGAGCTGGGCGTCGATCCGGCTGGCTTCGGCGATCTCGGTGATCAGCCGGTCGATCCGCTGGACATCGTGCGCGGCGATCGCGGTCAGTTCGGTGCGCAGCTTGTCATCTTTGACCTTTTCGAGGCTTTCAAGCGCGCTGCGCAACGATGCGAGCGGGTTCTTGATCTCGTGCGCCACGTCAGCCGCGAAAGTCTCGACCGCGTCGATCCGGCTGCGCAGCGCTCCGGTCATGTCCGACAGCGCCCGCGCGAGCAGTCCAATTTCGTCGCGCCGCTCGGGCAGGCGCGGGACTTCGACCGCGCGGTCGCGTCCGAGCCTTACCCGCACGGCCGCGCGGACCAAGGCGCGCAGCGGCTGGACGATGGTCCGCGCGAGGAATAGCGACAGCTGGATCGAGATCAGCAGGGTCACCCCGAGCACGATCGCCAGAGTCTGCCGCGCATCGCGCACCGCCTGGGTAATGTCGGGGGCGTTGCGGGTGGTCAGCAGCAGTTCGCCGCTCTCGCCAATCGGGGTCGCCGCAGTGATGACGGGGCTTTCATCGGGAGCCGAGCGTTCCATCACGATCGTGCTGTGGACGCGGCTGGCATCGCCCAGCTCGGGCCAGCTCGTGGCCGCGTCGAGTGCTGGCTGGACGTAGGGCGGGATCGGCTCGGTGCCGAGCGTCCAGTTCATCGAGCGGTCGAGCACGCGAGCCGCATTCAGATACCACGGATCGGCCTGCGGATCGGCGAAGACGAAACTCGGTCCGCCGACCTTGAAACTGTCGAGCGTAAGCATGCCGTCGGCGCCATAGACCCGCAGCCGTAAATGCTGGTCGGTGCCGATCTGCGCGGCCATCGCGGCGCGCGCTCGCGGGCTCGTCTGGGCGAGGCCAGCGGCGGCAATCTCGGCTTCGGCACTCGCCAGTTTGAAGCGTTCGGCGACCAGCTGCTTGCGGTACGAATCGAGGTAGAACAGGCTACCCGCCATCAGGCCCAGCGCGATGATGTTGACCGCCAGGATGCGCGCGGTGAGCGAGGTGCGCCGCGTCCAGTAAAGCCGGCGCTGGCGCACGGGGGGCGGCGCGGTATCAGCCATCGGTGAAGGAATATCCCGCGCCATAGAGCGTCTCGATCGCCGAGAATTGCGGATCGACCGCGCGGAACTTGCGCCGCAGCCGCTTGATGTGGCTGTCGATCGTGCGGTCATCGACAAACACGTCATCGGAATAGGCCGCATCCATCAGCTGGTTGCGGTTTTTGATCACCCCGGGGCGGGTCGCCAGCGCTTCGAGCAACAGGAACTCGGTCACGGTCAGCGACACCGGCTCGCCCTGCCAGGTGACCTGATGCCGCGCCGGGTCCATCACCAGTCGCCCGCGCGCCAGTTCCTCGCTCGGTTCGCTGGCGGTATCGCTCACCGCGTCGCTGCGCGCCAGCTCGCTGCGGCGCAAGATTGCGCGGATCCGGGCGACCAGCAGGCGCTGGCTGAACGGCTTGGTGATATAGTCATCCGCGCCCAGCGCGAGGCCCAGCGCCTCGTCGGGTTCCTCGTCCTTGCTGGTCAGGAAGATCACCGGCAGCGCGCTCTTTTCGCGCAGCTTCTGGAGCAGCTGGAGCCCGTCCATGCTGGGCATCTTGATGTCGCACACCGCAAGGTCGGGCGGGTTTTCGAGCAAGGCCTTGAGCGCCGCGACACCGTCCGAGTAGACCCGGGTGATGAACCCTTCGGCTTGCAGTCCGATTGACACCGTGGTCAGGATGTTGCGGTCATCGTCGACCAGCGCGATCACTTGCGGCGCGGGGACTTCCGGTGCTGGTGCGGGACTGTCGGCCATGGGTGCGATGCTGTGCGCTTTGCTGCCTGCCTGACGGGAGCAATGGGGTAGCGCGGAACGCAGGGCAGCGCAATCGCGCCGGAATGTGCGCTTAGTGTGTTGAAATGAATGGAAAGTTCTCCGCAATCGCGGTCATTTGACGGAATCACCTGCAGCGACTATGCGCGCCGAACACGTCCGGCGCATTCGTATGCGGATCGGGCCAGCCATCACGCGGCGCGGCCTTTCCGGAAACTGACGGAGATTGCATTGACCACTTCGCTTTCCCATCCGCTTGCCGCGCAGGGCATCGACACGGCAGCGCAGGTGTTCGCCAACCTCGGCACCGCGCCGCTGGTCGAGCATGCGCTGAAGCGGGACGAAGGCAAGCTGACCAGGGACGGAGCGCTGCTGGTCGATACCGGCAAATTCACCGGGCGCAGCGTGAAGGACAAATTCGTTGTCCGCGATCCGGTCACCGAAAGCACGATTAACTGGGGCCCGATCAACCAGCCGATGGCGGGCGAACACTGGGCTAACCTGAAGGCCGATTTCCTGGCCGCGCTGAAGGACCAGCGCGAGCTTTTCGTCGCCGATCTGTTCGGCGGCAGCCAGCCCGAATATCGCGTCAACGTGCGCGTGATCACCCAGATGGCCTGGCACAACCTGTTCATCCGCACCTTGCTGGTGCGGCCGACGGCTGAAGAGCTGGCCAGCTTCATGCCCGAATACACGATCATCAACCTGCCCAGCTTCAAGGCCGACCCGGTCCGCCACGGCTGTCGCAGCGATACGGTGATCGCGGTCAACCTGACCGAAAAGCTGATCCTGATCGGCAACACCGAATATTCGGGCGAAATGAAGAAAGGCGTATTCGGCCTCCTCAACTTCCTGCTCCCGGCGCAGGGCGTGATGCCGATGCACTGTTCGGCCAATATCGGTGCCGACGGCAAGAGCGCGATCTTCTTTGGCCTGTCTGGCACCGGCAAGACGACGCTCTCGGCCGATGCCAGCCGCACGCTGATCGGCGACGACGAGCACGGCTGGTCGGATCAGGCGGTGTTCAACTTCGAAGGCGGTTGCTACGCCAAGATGATCAATCTCTCGGCCGAGGGCGAGCCGGAGATTTACGCGACCACCAAGATGTTCGGCACCATTCTGGAAAACGTGACGATCGACGAGGACACGCGCGAACTCGACTTCACCGATGCCAGCAAGACCGAGAACACCCGCGGCGCCTATCCGATCGAGTTCATTCCCAATACCAGCGAGAAGAACCTCGGGCCGCCGCCGTCGAACATTATCTTGCTCACCGCGGACGCATTCGGGGTGCTGCCGCCGATTGCCCGGCTTACGCCCGACCAGGCGATGTACCACTTCCTCTCAGGCTACACCGCCAAGGTCGCCGGGACCGAAATCGGCGTGACCGAACCGACGGCAACCTTCAGCACTTGCTTCGGTGCCGCCTTCATGCCGCGCCATCCCAGCGTCTACGGCAACCTTTTGAAGAAGCGGATTGCCGAAGGCGGGGCGCAGTGCTGGCTGGTCAACACCGGCTGGTCCGGCGGCCGGGCGACCGATTCGGGCATCAAACGCATGCCGATCAAGGCGACCCGCGCGCTGCTCAATGCCGCGCTCGATGGCAGCCTTAATGATGCCGAATTCAAGAAGGATCCGAACTTCGGCTTCGAAGTGCCGGTCGCAGTGCCCGGGGTCGACAGCAAGCTGCTCGATCCGCGCGGGGCCTGGGCGGACCAGCAAGCCTACGATGCGACGGCTCAAGATCTGGTCGGCAAGTTCATCGAGAATTTTGCCCAGTTCGAAGCCCACGTCGACCAATCGGTGCTCGAAGCCGCGCCCAAAGCGGCCTGACTTTCCCGGTAACACTCCGGGACCTGACCTTCCCGGAGTTTCTACCATGATTGAATACACGATCCGTCCATTCGCCAGCGCCGCTGCCATCCGCCATGTCGGCGAAGGGCTGCTCACGCGGACCTTGCCCAAACCCGAATGGACGCATGAAGCGCATCTGGCTGCATGCACATGGCTGCTGCTCGAGCGCCCCGAAATCCACCCCGAAAGCGAGCTGCCCGCCATCATCCGCGCCTACAACGTCGCGGTCGGCGGGGTGAACGACGATACGCAGGGCTATCACGAGACGCTGACCCAGCTCTACATCCGGGGCGTGCGCCGGTTCCTGTCAGAGCATGCGTCCGGCGACCTGCTCACGGCCGTAAATGCGCTGCTCGCCAGTCCGATGGCGGAACGTTCTTGGCCATTGGCGCATTATTCGCGTGAGGCGCTGTTCTCGGTTGCTGCGCGGCGAGAGTGGACCGAACCGGACATCGCCCCGATTTAGCTTCCCACGTTTCGCAGCCGCGCTTAGATTGGTGCTTTCCGCACTCTGGAGTTTTGGAACATGGGTATTTTCGACAGCATCATGGGTCAGGTCGGTGAGCATGCCGACGTCGGCAATCTGGCGACCAAGCTGGGCATCTCGCCCGAAATGGCCGAAAAGGCGATTGCCGCGCTCGGTCAGTCGCATGAGGAACCGGGCGACACGATCCAGGGCGCTGCGGCCAAAACCGGGCTCGATGCCGGGGTATTGAGCCAGATTGTCGAGCAGATCGGCGGCGAAGGTTCGCTTGGCCAGTACGCGCAGATGCTCAAGGACAATCCGACCGCCAAGGGCCTGCTCGGGATGCTTGACCGCGACGGTGACGGTAACCCGCTCAACGATCTTGCCGGGATGGCCTCGGGGTTATTCGGCAAGAAGTGAGGGGTGGGGGCTGAGCTTGCTTCCTAGCTGAGCCTTAACCCCCAACCCGCCTACCCTGAGCCTGTCGAAGGGCTGCCCTTCTTTCTTGCGCCAGTTCGCTGGGCACGAAGACAAGAACAGTGCTTCGATAACTCGACAAGCTCAGCACTCAGCATGAGCGGGGTTTGTCGATCACCAAAAAGGGCCGTTACGCGAGATGCGTCACGGCCCTTTTTGGTTGCCCGCAGGCTTCGCTCAGTCGAGCAGTTCGGCCGGGACCATGCCGCCGTTGTCGGCGAGCGCTTTCATCACCTGCTTCTGCAGCGCGATGTTGTCTTCGGCCGAGCCCGAATAGGCGGCATTGCCGAGTTCGTGCGCGAGCGATTTGCGGTTCTCATAACTCGCGTCGATCCCGACCAGCTTCATCAGGTCGACCACCGAGGTGCGCCAGTTGAGATCGTTCGCGCCCTGCATCGCGCCGAGCGAAGCGGCGACATCGACCGGGGCAGCGGCAACAGCAGCGGGTGCGGCATCAGCCATCGGGATTGCCGGAGCGTCAGCGGGCGGGGTCGCGGCTTCGGCCTTGTGCCCGAAGATGGCATCCTTGATCGAACTGAAAATCGACATGGTAATTAGTCCTTCTGATTGCGCGACTCGAAGGGCCCGGGCCGCGTTCCCTGTTGGGCAGTGGCCTAGCACTTCTGAGCCGCAGTTGAAGCTTCTTAATGCGGTGCCGGACCGCCCGGCGGCGGGGTCGATCGCGGTCCAGTTCTGGTCGAAGTCGGCGAAGCTGGAGCCGGTGGTGGCGCCCTTGCGGAAGGCCCCGGTACCGTCGGCCGTGCCGTTGTCCCGGATCGCGGTGGCATAATCGACGTTGTCGGTGCCGTTGTTGCCGATCGCGCCGATCTTCACCCCGTTGA
>JARXKR010000210.1 GCA_030271565.1 Pseudomonadota bacterium | reverse complement strand
TGCTACCAGGCCGAAGACGTTTTGTATTGGCTCGGACCTGAATTGGGCGCCAACGATCTGCGCGGGCATATCGAAGGTTTGGCGCGGCTGATCGAGAGCCATTTCGTGATCCGCGACCGCAAGGTCGATGTGCAGATGGCCTTCGGCATTGACATGGATCTGTCTCGCCCGGTGACGAACCGGATCGGGCGGGCGTTGCTCGCCGCCGACAACGCCGCCAGCAATCAGAAGCTGATCATGTTCAATACCAGTGCGAACGACGAAGACAGTGCTTGGGAACTCTCGCTAATGAGCGAGCTCGATGCGGCTATCGATGACGGCGACATCTGGATCGCCTACCAACCGCAGTACAACTTGCGCGACAATCAAATTTCCGGCGCCGAAGCGTTGGTTCGCTGGCAGCACCCGACCCGCGGCGCAATTTCGCCCGAGGCATTTATCCTGCCGGCCGAAGCGCACAACCGCATCAGCAGGCTGACCTTCCACATCCTCGAAGAGGCCACGATGGCGACGCGCAAGTTGGTCATCGCCAATCCGAAATTCAGGCTCAGCGTCAATGTGTCGGCCAACCTGCTCCAGCAGGAGCACCTGCCGTTCAAGATCACCCAGGTGCTGGCCCGCACTGGCTTCCCGACTTCGAACCTCACACTCGAAGTCACCGAATCCGCACCGTTCAAAGAACACGATCTGGTCAAGCGCAACCTAGCCGGGATTGCCGCGCTAGGGATCGACCTTTCGATCGACGACTACGGAACGGGCAATGCCACGCTAGAATACCTGCGTTCGGTGCCCTGTCAGGAGATCAAGATCGACCGCCGATTCGTCGCCGGTCTGGTGGATAATTCGAGCGACATGATGCTGGTCGAATCGACTATCGAACTGGCGCACGGCTTGGGTCGCCGCGTGATCGCCGAAGGGATCGAGGATCCCGAAACCCTGTCGCTGTTGCGCGCGATCGGCTGTGACATCGTGCAAGGATATTACTTGGCCAAGCCGATGCGGCTCGATGCGCTGGAAGCCTTGCTCGAAAGTAACTCGCGCATCCAGGCTGCCTGATCATCTTAAAGGTCCGTCGACTCTTACTCCAGTTAATGATCTCTTCGGCTTCAATTAGCCGAAAGCCCGGCGAGGTCTCCAGCGCTCCTTGGAAGCCTCGTTGAACTTCGCGAATCAACGCTGACACTTTCTGCATCATCAGCCAACTTTGGCGCGATCTAACGCGATCGAGTATTTGGCGAGATATCCTCACCCACCTCGGCATTGCCCACTATAGCGCTGATTTTTATAACTTAACCAAATCTCGTTAAGTAAATTGTGGTTAATTTTGCCCTATTGCCTTTGGTTAGGATTTCGTTAAAATCGAACGTGATCGGGCCTATTCAGGGTTCGACGCTCTTTTTTAGGAGGCATCCAATGGCACGCATCCGCAAACCCGTTAGCCGGGACTTGTCTGTATGGTCTTGGCTTGATCGCGCTTTCGGCAATCGCTGAGCGCTAGCACAGTTTTCAAACGGCCTCGGCGAAAGCCGGGGCCGTTTTCGTTTAACCTTCGCAAATTTTTGAAATGCTAGCCGGTCAGCGCGCTGAGCGACTTGTCCAGCATCAGCAATTGCCACATCAGTCGGCCGTGATCGGCGCGGCCTGAGATATGGTCGTTGGCAATCTCGCCTAGCCGCTTCGCATCGAACCACCCGGTCCGCGCCAGCGCCGCGCTCGAACCGATCGCCCGTGCGCTCGAAGCCAGCGGCCCGCGGAACCACTGCGCCATCGGCAGGACAAAGCCCTGTTTGGGGCGGTACAGCACTTCATCGGGGAGATAGCGTTGCATCGTCTTCTTGAGCAGCCACTTGCCCTCGCCGCGCCTGGTCCGCAGGCCCTCGGGCAGCGCGGCAGCAAATTCAATCAGGCGGTGATCGAGCAGCGGTTCGCGCGCTTCGAGACTGACCGCCATGCTGGTCCGGTCGACTTTGGTCAGGATATCCCCGGGCAGCCAGAACTTGAGGTCGGCATATTGGGCGCGGTCGAGCCCGGAGCGTGCCTGCGCCCCGCGCATCGTGGCCTCGAACGGCTGCTCGGCCCGGTAATCACCGCGCAGCTTGAGGAATTCAGGCGAGTACAGGCCCTGACGCAATTCGGGCGGCAGGATCGCCACGGCGCGCGCATAGCCCGCCTCGCTGGACCCGGCGAGGCTGAGCAGCGTGGTCTTGGCGCGCAACGAGCGCGGCGCCCAATCGGCCTTGGGATAGACCGCGCCGAGCCCGCCGAGCACCGGACCCCTCAAGGCCTGCGGTACCATCCCGCGCAAGCGATCCTCGGCATGCTGGAACTTGTGCCGGCGGTACCCGGCGAAAGCCTCGTCCGCGCCGTCACCCGACAGCGCCACGGTGACGCTTTCGCGAGCGAGCTGGCACACCCGCCAGGTCGGTAAGGCCGAGGCATCGGCGAAGGGCTCATCAAACATCGCCGCCAGTGTGTCGACATGCTCGAAATCGTCGGGCGATACCTGCCGCGCGCGGTGATCGGTGGCGAATTTCGTGGCGACCTGCTGGGCATAGTCAGTCTCGTCGAGCGCGGCCACATCGAACCCGATGGTGCAGGTCTTCACGGGCGTACTGCTGGCTTCGGCCATCAGCGCGACCACCGCCGAACTGTCGACCCCGCCCGACAGGAAGGCGCCAAGCGGCACATCGGCCACCATCCGCGAGGTTACCGCTTGACGCAGCAGGTGCAGCAGCTCGGCCTCCAGATCGCTCGCGCGTCCCTTGCGGCGCTCGGCAAAGGAAACATCCCAGTATTGCACCGGTGCAGGCAGCGGCGCGCCGTGGCGCAGCAGCAGTGTGTGCCCAGCAGGCAGCTTGTGCACCCCGGCCAGGATCGAGCGGTGATCGGGGACATAGCCCCAGGTCATGTAATCCTCGATCGCCAAGGGATCGATCTCGCGGCGGAGCAGCGGGTTGGCGAGCAAGCCCTTGAGCTCGGAGGCAAAGGCGACGCTGCCGTCACTCAGCGGCGCGTAGAACAAAGGCTTCACCCCAAGCCGGTCGCGCGCGAGGAACAGGCTGCGTGCCTCCAAATCATAGATCGCGAAAGCAAACATGCCGTGGAGCCGGCTGACGCAGGCCGGGCCCCACTTCTGCCACGCCGCGAGGATCACCTCGCTATCACCGTCAGTGCGGAATTCGGCCCCAAACCCGCGCAGTTCCTCGCGCAGCTCGCGGTAATTGTAGATCTCGCCATTGAACACCAGCATCGCGCGGCCATCGCTTGAGGCCATCGGCTGCGGCGATCCGGCGATGTCGATGATCGACAGCCGCAGGTGGCCCAGCCCTACACCCGGCGCGGTCCATACCCCCTGCCCATCGGGTCCGCGGTGCGCCATCGCAGCGCACATCCGCTCGATCCGCGCGGGATCGACGGGCTTGGGGGTAGCGAGGTGATAGAGACCGGTTATGCCGCACATAGCGCGCGCTTAGCGGGGTTGGGCAATGCGGTCCATCCAAACGCCCGGATCGCCGATTGCGCTTCGAAAGCGACGAACTCCGGCGGTGGCATCGTGGCCCGGTCGCTGCTCGGCCGAGAGGATCA
>JARXKR010000209.1:2150-3599 GCA_030271565.1 Pseudomonadota bacterium | reverse complement strand
AGCGGATCAGCCTTGGCCATCCCGGTGGGGGTGAGCATCCGGAACGGTTTCCAGTGGCAGACCTGCTGGAGGTAGTTGATCACGGCCCCGGCGCGCTTTTCGCTGAGCGTCTGGTTGTAGTCGTCGCTGCCCACCGTATCGGTATAGCCGACCACCAGGATCAGCGCGTTGTTGGTCGCCTCGGCCTGCGTCGATGCCGAGCACAGTTCGGTCTTGCCCTGCGGGCTCAGCACCGACTTGCCGGTATCGAAGTAGACGTTGGTGGTGCTCTTGATGTTGTAATTGTCGATATCGCCGACGCGGCTGCGCAGCGCTTCGGTTGCTGCGGTTTGCTCGGAAAAGCGCTGTTCGGTGCCGTTGCGGATCATCTGCGCGGTCTTGTAGTCGCCGTTCTTGAAGGTGATCTGGCCCGCCGCCAGCCCGCCCGGCCATTGCAAGGTCTTGACCGTCACCGGCAGTCCGTTGAGCAACGCCGCAGCGGTCAGCTTGGGCCCGCTGCCAAACAGCCCGCCGCTGGCCTTGACCGTGGTCGCCGGGGTGATGGCGATGACCGTGCTGGTGCCGTCGGCGGCGGTGACCTTGATCTTGTCGCCGGTGCGCGCGGTGATGACGCCCTTGATGTCGGGGCCTTTGGTCATGGTCGAGGGATCGGGCAGCGGATCGCCGGTCACGACGATGGTGGGATCGCCTGGCACTTGCTGCGCCGACAGGCTGCCCGAGGCAGCAACGGCAAACAGGGCTGAAAGGACGAGAGCCCCTGGCCTTCTGGAAATTACACGCATCGATCTGCTCCTTCAAACTTCACAAGCTGGCCCCGCAAGTCCCGGTCCGCCTGTTCGGACAAACCTTGCTGGCAGATGAACGAGATTGGCAATACCGCCGGTTGTGCGGCTGGTTTGAGCGCAAGGTGCGACGAACCGAGGCGCAGCGCCGCGCGCGGTGCGGGCAAACCAAGGGCGGCTCTCGCGAGCCGCCCTCTTTTTCCCCCGGAACCGATGTGGTGGGCTAGGCTGCCTGCTTCTTGGCGAAGCGGCGACGACCGGCAATGCTCGCGGCTGCAGCGCCGAACAGCAGCAGCATCGGCGGGGCGGGCACATCGGTGCCGCTCGAGGTGCTGGTGGTGCTCGAAGTGCTGGTGTCGTTGCCGGTGCTGGTCGAGGTCGACGAACTCGAGCTGGTCGAGCCGCTCGACGAGGTCGAGGAGGTGACATTGCCCGAGGTCGAGCTGCTGGTCGACGAGGAGACGTTGCCCGAGGTCGACGAGGAGGTGCTGGTCGAGGACGAGACATTGCCCGAAGTCGAGGACGACGAGGACACGTTACCCGACGACGAGGTCGATGAATTGTTACCCGTGCTCGAACTGATATTGCCCGAGGTCGAAGTGCTGGTCACCCCGCCAGTCGAGGTCGAGACCCCGCCAGTCGAGGTCGAGACCCCGCCGGTCGAGGT
>JARXKR010000209.1:0-2050 GCA_030271565.1 Pseudomonadota bacterium | reverse complement strand
GTCGAGGTCGAGACCCCGCCGGTCGAGGTGGTCGAGCTTGAGGTTATCCCGCCGGTGGTGGTGGTGCTGGTCAGCCCGCCGGTCGACGAGGAGGTCGAACCGCCCGAGGTCGAGCTGGATCCTCCCGAGGTCGAACTTGAGCCGCCCGAACTCGAGGTCGAACCGTTGCTGGTCGAAGTGATGACGATGCTGCCGCTCGAGCCGCCGCTGCTACCGCCGAAGAACCCGCCGAAGAAGCCGCCGCCAAAGCCCATGCCGCCGCTGCCGCCGACGATCACCGTCTGGCCGCCGCTGCCGCCTTCGGGCATCGGTTGCTGCGGCAACATCGGCATCATCGCCATCTGCGGCTGCGCGGCACAGCAGGTAGTTGTGCGGGTGACGACCCGGCGGATTTTGCGGACCTTGGGTCGCGCGGCGACAATGCGCGTCGCCTTATGCTGCTTGATCTGGTGTTTGACCGTGGGCGCGGGGCGCTTGTGCTTGACGTATTGCACGGTCGCCGCCGGAGCCTCGGCCACATGGACCGCGCCGCCGCCGAGCACCGCGCCGCCTGCTGCGAACGCTGCGAGTTTAACCAGTGCCATCCGTACCGACATAAGCCTGAACCTTCTTCCACCCTGTTTGGCGCGCATTGACGGCAACCCGATGTCACCGGCGCACTGCCATAGCGCCAAAAGGCCAGAGGAAAGTTAAGCCGACAATCGCGTTAACCGTGATTTTGCGGTCTCGAAGCGGGATTTGTGCATTTTAAATGCAGGGCCAGGGCCACTTGTCCCATTGTGGTACCGAACCGCGCGGACATGCGAACGCGGGGGTCGGACGGGCTTGACGCGAGGTAACCCCAAGGTTACATGTAACCTCAGAGTTACAAAGGGGAGAATCAGTCATGGCACCCACGCAATCCGACGCCGATCTGGCCGATCGCCTAGGCCGCTTCCGCGCGCGCATGTTCCCGGTGTTGGCAATCATGTTCCTCATCCAGCAGATGGCGTTCTTCTCCAACCCGCCGGCCGAGCGCGCGGTCGATCATGTCCGGATCGGCGCTTGGGTCGCGATGACCGCTGTGATCCTGTTCGTCCTCAATAGCCGCGGGTTCTGGTTCCGCCCCGCGAAAGTGCGCGCGATGATCGATGACGAGGTCACCCGCTCCAACCGCACCAGCGCGATGCACTGGGGGTTCGTCGCGGCGATGCTCGCGGGGATCGTCGTCTACGTGGTGCAAGGGGTAACCCAATTCACCGCGCGCGAGGCGATCCACCTGATCGTCAGCGCCGGGATCGTGATGGCGCTGATGCGGTTTGGCCTGCTCGAGCGGCGTTCCTATGCCTGAGCTGGTTTCCACGCTCAAAGAAATCCGCGAGGCGCGCGGGTTGACCCAAGCGCAATTGGCCGAAGCAATCGGGGTCAGCCGCAAGACGATCAACACGGTCGAGAACGGGGTCTACGTGCCTTCGACCGTGATTGCGCTCAAGCTGGCAGCGGCGCTGGGCGAGCCGGTTGAAGCGCTATTCCGGCTCGCTCCCGAATAGGCCCGCCTGGGTGCCGCCGGGCGGGGGCAGCCCAAGGTGCTGCCAGCCCAGATCGTTGAGGCAGCGCCCGCGCGCGGTGCGGGCGATCAGGCCGAGCTGGATCAGGAACGGTTCGATCACGTCCTCGACCGTGTCGCGCGGCTCGCTGAGGCCAGCGGCGAGCGTTTCCACGCCCACTGGCCCGCCTTTGTAGATATCCGCGATCATCGTGAGGTAGCGCCGGTCCATCGCATCGAGCCCCAACGCATCGACCTCGAGCCGGGTCAGCGCATCGTCGGCCACCGCGCGCGAGATCGCCACGTCGCCTGCCACATGCGCGAAATCGCGCACCCGCCGCAGCAGCCGTCCGGCCACGCGGGGCGTCCCGCGCGCGCGCCGCGCAATCTCGCGCGCGCCGTCCGCCGCGATGCCCATCCCGAGCAAGCCGGCGGCGCGGGTGATGACTTTTTCAAGCTCGGCCACCGAATAGAAATTGAGCCGCACCGGGATCCCGAAGCGGTCGCGCAGCGGCGTGGTCAGCA
>JARXKR010000208.1 GCA_030271565.1 Pseudomonadota bacterium | reverse complement strand
CATGGCAACCGTCACCACTCGCAGCTGGCTCTCGCGGCTCGGCCAATATCATCCCCGGCTGGTCGAGGCGGCGCTGGCGATGAACGAGAACGACTTGCCCCGCGCCGAGCCATTGCTGCGCGCGCAGCTCAAGGAGTTCCCGTTCGACGTCGCCGCGATCCGGTTGTTTGCCGAGCTGGCCGGGCGGATCGGGCGCTACAAGGATGCTGAGAACCTGCTGCGCCGCGCGCTCGACCTGTCGCCTTCGTTCACCGCCGCGCGGGCCAATCTGGCCTTGGTGCTCTACCGGCAGAACCGCCCCGAAGAAGCAATTGCCGAGCTGAACAAGGTTGCGGAGGAGGAGCCCGACTATCAGGGCCGGGCCAACCTCCAGGCCGCCGCGCTCGGCCGGATCGGCGAGTTCGAAGAGGCGCTGGGGCTCTACGAACAGGTCCTCGCCAATGCCTCGCGCCAGCCGCGCATCTGGATGAGCTATGGCCACATGCTCAAGACCGTCGGGCGCAGCGCCGATGGCGTGGCGGCCTACCGCAAGGCGATCGAGCTGATGCCCGAACTGGGCGAGGCGTGGTGGAGCCTCGCCAACCTCAAGACGGTCAGATTCAGTGACGAAGACATCGCGGCGATGGAAGCGGCACTGGCCTGCGGCGACATTGCCGAGGAAGACCGGTTCCACCTCGATTTCGCGCTGGGCAAAGCGCTCGAAGATCGCGGCGCGGCAGCGGCTGCCTTCGCGCATTACGTGGCGGGCAACGCTTTGCGGCGCCGCTCGCTCGATTACTCGGCGCAAGGCACCAGCGATTTTGTCGACAAGCTGATCGAAGTCGCCAGCGCCGAATTTATGACTTCGCGTGTCGGCCAAGGCTGCGATGCGCCGGATCCCATCTTTATTCTGGGAATGCCGCGAGCAGGCTCGACCCTGATCGAGCAGATTCTCGCCAGCCATAGCCAGATCGAGGGCACCACCGAATTGCCCGATATTCCAGTGCTGGCGCGGCGCGATCCGCGTTATCCGGCGAACCTGCCCGAGCTTTCGGCGGATGAATTGCGCGCGCTGGGTGAGGAATACCTCCAACGCACGCGCATCCAGCGCAAGACCGCGCGGCCCCTGTTCATCGACAAGCTGCCCAACAACTGGGCGCACGCGGTATTTATCCGCCTGATCCTGCCGAACGCCAGGATCATCGACGCGCGGCGCCATCCGCTCGGCTGCTGCTTTTCCAACTTCAAGCAGCACTTCGCGCGCGGTCAGGCGTTCAGCTACAGCTTGGATGACATGGGGCGTTACTACGCCGACTACGTCCGGCTGATGGCGCATCTCGACCGGGTCCAGTCCGGCGCGGTGCACCGCGTCATCTATGAGAACATGGTCGACAAGACCGAAACCGAAGTGCGCCGCCTGCTCGATTATTGCGGGGTGGAGTTCGAGGAGGCGTGCCTGTCATTCCACCAGACGACACGGGCAGTGCGCACCGCCAGCTCCGAACAAGTTCGTCAGCCGATATTCCGTGAAGGAACAGAGGCATGGAAGGCTTTCAGCGCAAATCTCGATCCATTGCGCGCAGCGCTGGGCCCAGTTCTCGATAGTTATCCTGACGCGCCGCAATCGTTGTAATTGTGTCACGCCCGGGCAAAGTTGTGTCTTTTGTTAATCTGCAGCCTTGACGGTCTGCCCTGCAGGAATCAGGTTGGCTCATCAAAACAAAACACAGGGCGGTATCATGTCTAACTTCTCGCGCCGTAGCATCGCATGCTTCCTCGCCTCGAGTGCGCTTTATGCCGCACCCGCGCTGGCGCAGGACACCCCGCCCGCCGATGACGCCACCGTCACCGATCCCGAAATCATTGTCACCGCGCAAAAACGCAGTGAAAACATGCAGAATGTGCCAATTTCGATCCAGGCGCTCGGCACCAAAAAGCTCGATGATCTCAACATCACCGATTTCAAGGGGTACGCCCAGCAGCTCCCTTCGGTGTCTTTCCAGGCGCTCGGCGGGACGCCGGGGACCAACGTCGTCTATATGCGCGGCGTCGCGAGCGGCGGCGACGGCAACCACTCGGGCTCGCTTCCATCGGTCGGCGTCTATCTCGATGAACAGCCGGTCACGACCATTGGCGGCAACCTTGACGTCCACATTTACGATATCGCCCGGATTGAGAGCCTTTCGGGCCCGCAGGGCACATTATACGGGGCCTCGTCTGAAGCTGGCACGATCCGCATCATCACCAACAGGCCGAGCACCGCCGGGTTCGAAGGCCGGATCGATGGCGAGCTTAACACCGTCCACAAGGGCGGCATCGGCGGCAAGGTCGAGGGCATGGTCAACGCCCCGCTGTCGAGCAACGCTGCGCTGCGGGTCGTCGGGTTCTACCAGCACGACGCCGGATATATCGACAATGTCGCAGGAACCCGCCGGTTCTGCGGCGGAGTAAACTTCGATGCGAACGGAAAATGCAAAAAGGACGGGATCAGCGCCAGCAATGCCGCCTTCGTCAAGAATGACTACAACGAGACCGAGACATGGGGCGGCCGCGCGGCGCTCAAGGTCGATCTCGACGATAGCTGGACCGTCACACCCGCGGTGATCTATCAGGACACTCGCAGCCATGGGTCCTACGGCTACGATCCGTCGCTCGGCGATCTCAAGGTGCAGCACTTCTTCCCCGAATTCCGCAACGACAAATTCGTCCAGGCGGCGCTGACCATCGAAGGCAAGCTGGGCAATTGGGACGTGACCTATGCGGGCGCCTATCTCGACCGCAAGACCGCCAGCTCGTCGGATTACACCGACTACTCGGAAGCCTACGATTCGCTTTATGCCTCGGTCGGCGGGCTGGCCGGCTACTTCTATTACAACGATGCGCTGGGCAATACGGTTGACCCGCGCCAGAAGGTGCTTGGCACCGATCATTTCAAGAAGATGAGCCAGGAATTGCGCGTTGCCTCCCCGGCGGATTCGCCGCTGCGGGTGGTGGCAGGAGTGTTTTACCAGCGCCAGTCGAACGACATTCACCAGGATTACCAGATCGCAAATCTGGCTCCCAGGCTTTCGGTCAACGGCGTGCCCGGTACACTGTGGCTGACTCAACAGCACCGCATCGACCGCGACTATGCCGCGTTCGGGGAACTGACCTACGACCTCACCGACAAGCTCTCGTTCACCGCCGGCGTGCGCGGGTTCAAATACGACAACACGCTGATCGGATTCTTCGGTTTTGGCCGGAATCCGGCGGGCAATTACACAACCACTCCGTACAATGCCGCCGGTAGCTCGAAAACCGGGGTGGCAGGCTGCTTTACCTCTACCGGCGCGCGGCTGCGCAGCGTGGCCAATGGATCGCCGGTTACACTTGCTCCAGCTGCTGTGGCAGGCGGGCCTTGCACCAATCTGGGCGTGTGGAACGGAACTTCAGTCGATCCCGTTCGCGCCAAAGGTGACGGGGTAACCTATCGCCTCAATCTCAACTACAAACCAAACAACGGCTTGCTGATCTACGGCACAGTCAGCCGCGGGTTCCGTCCCGGCGGGATCAACCGCCGTGCCGATGTGCTGGCTTACCAGCCAGACTATCTGCTCAACTTCGAGCTCGGCTGGAAGGCGACGCTCGCGCCCGGCGTGCGGC
>JARXKR010000020.1:18126-19694 GCA_030271565.1 Pseudomonadota bacterium | reverse complement strand
CGCCGCATCCGTTCGGGCTCGAACCCGACCCGCACATCGTCGGCGCGGGCCGGGTTGGCGTAAGTGCCGAACAGCATGTCCCACACCGGCATGTCGCCGAAATTGCGCGCGTGGACGTTGTATTCGTGGTGCAGCATGTGCGCCTCGGGGCGCTGGATCAGCCAGTTGGTCCAGCGCGGGGTATCGATGTTCCAGTGCTGGTAGAGCGCGATCCATGACAGCGCGACCCCGGCTACCGCGCCGGCCATTGGCGAAACGCCGAGCAATATCGCGGCAAGCAACGTCCAGAACACCTGGATGAAAACGTCCACCGGATGGAAGATGAACGCCGAGGCGGCATCGACCCGCGCGACGCCGTGATGCAGCTGATGCCCCATGCGCCACAGCAGGTCGAAGCGGTGCTGCAACCGGTGCGACCAATAGGTGAAAAAGGTGGTCAGCGCGACCGTCGGCAGCGCGGCCCAAGCGCCCCAACCCGACAGGTCGAGCGCGCTGATTCCGGCAAACCATGGCAGGATCAGCAAGGGTGCGAACACGTTGACCGCCATGGTCAGGATGAACCCGGCCACGCCAATCAACCTCCAGAAACGCACCTGCGGCATCGCGCGCTTGGCCGGGACGACCAGTTCCACCGCCATGAATGCGAAAAATCCGCCGACAATCGCCAGCAGTACCAGTGAATCAAGGCTCATCGCGCCCTCCCCGGAGCAGTGACCCGAGGGCGAGGATATTCTATTTTGGTGCGATTTCCACCTGCAATTCCTCTCCCCTTGCGGGAGAGGATAACGCAGCTTGCCGCGACAGCGGCTAGCGAAGCTTGGAGAGGGGGCCTTGCCTACACAACCCCTCTCCAACTTCGCCTAGGCAGCGAGCTGCCAAGGCTTCGTATCCTCTCCCGCAGGGGGAGAGGATGGCTATTTCTTGGCAGCAGCCTTCTTGGGTGCAGCCTTCTTCTTGGCCGGAGCCTTCTTGGCCGGGACCTTCTTGCGCCCCTTACCCTTGGCCGGACCCTTGGCAGCGCGCTCGGTGATCAGGACAATCGCCCCTTCCATCGTCAGGTCTTCGGGTTTCTGGTCGCGCGGAAGGGTGGCGTTGGTGGTGCCGTCGGTGACGTAGGGCCCATAGCGCCCGGCCATCAGCTTCATCTCGCCGCCGCTTTCGGGATGCGGGCCGAAGGTGTTGAGCGGTTCGGCCGCAGCGCGCGCGCCTCGGCCCCCGCCAGCCGCCGCCTCGGCCAGTTTGGCGACCGCGCTGTTCATGCCGGTTTCGAACACTTCGGCGGTGCTGCGCAGCTTGGCGTACTTGCCGTTATGAGCGAGGTATGGACCGTAACGCCCTATCGATGCTGTGATTTTCTCGCCGCTTTCCGGATGGAGGCCGACTTCACGCGGCAGGCTGAGCAGCTTGACCGCCCAGTCGAGAGCGAGGTCGCCCCCCAAAAGCTCAGCCATGTCCTTGGGGATCGAGCTGCGCGCCGCTTCCTTGCCTTCGCCCATCTGGATGTACGGACCGAACCGCCCGGCCTTGCGGGTGATCGGCTCGCCCGTTTCGGGGTGCTTGCCGATCTC
>JARXKR010000020.1:9501-18026 GCA_030271565.1 Pseudomonadota bacterium | reverse complement strand
GGATCGGTGCCATCTTCGGTCGGCGGGAACAGGTAGTCGGACAGGAATTCATCGAGCGCTTCGGTCACTTCGCTCGGCTTGCGCTCCATCACCTCGTCGCTCTTGGGCTTGAAATCCTTCCAGAACTTGGCGAGCAAGTCCTTCCATGCCTCACGCCCGCCCGAAACATCGTCGAGCTCGTCTTCCATCCCGGCGGTAAATTCGTAGGCGACATAGCGCGGGAAGAAGCGCTCGAGGAAGGCGGTCAGCAAGCGCCCAGACTCCTCGGCGAAGAAGCGGTTCTTCTCGGTGCGGACGTAGTTGCGGTCCTTGAGCACCTGGATGGTCGAGGCGTAAGTCGACGGCCGCCCGATCCCCAGTTCCTCGAGCCGCTTGACCAGAGTCGCTTCGGAAAAGCGCGGCGGCGGCTGGGTGAAGTGCTGGTTGGCCTCAACCCCCAGTTTGGCCGGGGTATCGCCGCTGCTCAGCACCGGCAGCATGGCGCTTTCGTCGTCTTCGGCATCGCTTTTCTGGTCGAGGCTTTCGTCGTAAACCGCGAGAAACCCGGGGAATTTGACCACCTGGCCGCTGGCGCGCAGCTCGTTCTGGCCGGTGCCTTCGCGCAAGGTCACGCTGGTCCGCTCGATCACTGCCGAGGCCATCTGGCTCGCGATCGCGCGCTTCCAGATCAGCTCGTACAGGCGGCCTTCGTCGCCGCTGCCGAACTTGTCGCGCGCAAACTCGGTCGGCCGGATTGCTTCGTGGGCTTCCTGCGCATTCTTGGCTTTGGTTTCGTAAACGCGTGGTTTTTCAGGAAGGTAGTGGCCGTTCTTGTAACGTTCTGTGATGGCGACCCGCGCCGCGGAAATCGCGCTGGAGTCCATCTGCACCCCGTCGGTCCGCATGTAGGTAATCGCGCCTGCCTCATACAGCCCCTGTGCCACCCGCATGGTGTGGCTGGCCGAGAAGCCGAGCTTGCGCGCGGCCTCCATCTGCAGCGTCGAGGTGGTGAACGGCGGGTACGGGTTGCGCCGCGTCGGCTTGGTCTCGACCTCCTCGACCCGGAACGTCGCGGCTTCGACCAGTGCCTTGGCGCGAGCGGCAGTGCCCTCGTTGCCCAGGCTCAGCTTGTCGAGCTTTTGCCCATCGAACTTGACCAATCGCGCCGCAAACTGCGTGCCAAGCTGCTCAAGCTGCGCCAGCACCGACCAGTACTCGTCCGCGCGGAACAGCTCGATCTCGCGCTCGCGCTCGCAGATCAGCCGCAGCGCGACCGACTGCACGCGCCCTGCGCTCTTGGCCCCGGGCAGCTTGCGCCACAGCACCGGCGATAGGGTGAAACCGAACAGGTAATCGAGCGCGCGGCGGGCGAGGTAGGCGTCGATCAGATCCTGATCGAGTTCGCGCGGGTGCTTCATCGCCTCGAGGATCACGGCCTTGGTTATCGCGTTAAACGTGACCCGCTCGACCTCCTTGGGCAGTGCCTTCTTCTTCGCGAGCAGTTCGCGCACGTGCCACGAGATCGCCTCGCCCTCCCGGTCAGGGTCGGTCGCGAGGATCAGGCGGTCGGCGGTCTTGGCCGCATCGGTGATCGCCTTCACCTGCCGCGCCTTGTCGCCGTACAGCTCCCAGTCCATCGCAAAGTCTTCGTCGGGGCGCACCGAGCCGTCCTTGGGCGGCAGATCGCGGACGTGGCCGTAAGAGGCGAGGACCATGTAGTCCTTGCCCAGATACTTCTCGATAGTCTTGGCCTTGGCGGGCGATTCAACGATGACAAGCTGCATGATGGGTGTTGCAATCCTTACGCGTATACGTACGCGCGAGGGTGGGGAGCGCGGCGGCGTCCCGTCAAGCCGCTTGTTGCATCCGCCATGCGAGGAAGAACCCCAGTCCGAGCAGCAGGTCAATTCCCGCAAACAGCGCGACCGGCGGGTTGACCGGATAGCCGCTCGCCCACAGCGCAAGGCACGGCACGCCGAACACCAGCTTCTCGGCCACGGCGATGGGCATCAGCGCGCGGTACTTGGCGGGGTCGCTGCCAATGGTCCAGAACACGCCCTGGAACACCACGGCCAGCCCGACGAACCCGAAAAACACCTCTGCCCCAACAGGCGGCAATGGCGTGAGGTACAAAGGCACCAGCACAATTACACCGTAGATCGCCGCCCAGCGGAACATCCGTGCGGGGAATTTGTCCATCGCGTCCTCCCTCTTCAGGCGCGGCTGACACGGCCGCCGGCGTGGCGCACCAGCCCGCCGCCCAGTTCGAGTTCGAGCAGCGCGAGCTGCACTGCGGCGCCGCTGGTTCCGCTCTGACGGATCAGCTCATCGACCGCGACCGGCGCGTTTGTCAGCAGGCTGGCCACATCGGCGGGGCGGTCATCGAGATCGTCGGGCAATGGTTCGAACTCGGCCGCGTGTTCGCGGAAGGTCGAACGCGGCTGGCCGTCGAAGCCCGAGAGCAGTTCGATCACATCGGCGGCGCACTGGACCAGCACCGCGCCTTCGCGGATCAGCTGGTTGCAGCCTTGCGCGCGGGCTTCAAGCGGGGAGCCGGGCACTGCCATGACCTCACGCCCGGCTTCTCCCGCCAGCCGCGCGGTGATCAGCGAGCCCGATTTGGGCGCGGCTTCGACCACTAGCGTGCCCACCGCCAGCCCGGCAATGATCCGGTTGCGTGCGGGGAAGTGGCGCGCGAGCGGATCGGTGCCGGGTGGTTGCTCGGCGAGGAGCAGGCCCTGGGTGGCGATGGCTTCCTGCAAGTCGGCATGTTCGGGCGGATAGGCGATGTCGATCCCGCTGGCGATCACCCCGATGGTGCCGCCTGTCAGCGCAGCCTGATGCGCTGCACCGTCGATCCCGCGAGCAAGGCCCGAGACCACGACAAACCCCGCCTCGGCCAGCTCACCCGCAAATTGCCGCGCCAGCTTGACCGCTGCGGCCGAGGCATTGCGCGCGCCGACAATCGCGACGGCGGGCCGCGCACCGAACGCGAGGTCACCGCGGTAAGTGAGGATCGGCGGCGCGCTATCTAGCGCGGCCAAGGCGGCGGGATAGTCGGCGGCATCGTGGAACAGGTAGCGGGCACCGGCGGTCCGAGCTGCGGAGATCTCAGCCGCGACCCGATCTTCGCTGACTGTGCGGTAAGCCGTCCCCCCGCGCGATGCGAGATCGGGGAGTGCGGCCAGAGCGGCCTTGGCGTCGCCGAACCGGCGCAGCAGTTGCCGGTAACTGACCGGGCCGATATTGGGCGAGCGTAGCAGCCGGATGCGGGCAAAGGCTTCGTCCTGCGCCAGCATCGCCTCAGCCCTTCTGGCCGATGCGCGGTTCGGTCCCGGTCCGCAGCCGGGCGATATTGGCGCGGTGCCGCCACAAGACCACAAGCGCAATCCCCGCCAGAGGTAGCACCAGCTCGGGCCGGCCGAACGCCCAGGCCGCGGTTGGTCCGGACAGCGTCGCGATCATCCCGCCGAGCGATGAAATGCGCGACATAGCGACAACTGCCAGCCACACTGCCGCACAGGTCAGCGCAACCGGCCAGGACAAGGCCAATGCGATCCCCAGCGCAGTGGCAACGCCCTTCCCGCCTTTGAAGCCTAACCATACGGGAAAGCAGTGTCCGACAATCGCGCCAAATGCGGCGACCGGTGCAGCCAGCGGCCACCACTGCGCCGTCAGCCAAACCGCCAGCGCGCCTTTGCCAGCATCGAGCAGCAAGGTGCCCGCAGCCAGCCCCTTGCGCCCGGTGCGTAGCACATTGGTTGCGCCGATGCTGCCCGAACCGATGCTGCGAATATCGCCCGCGCCAAACAGCCGGGTCAGGATCAGCCCGAATGGGATCGAGCCCAGCGTGTAGCCCAGCAGCAATGCGTAGATCGATTCCATCTGCCCCCTCATTCGTCTGGCCAGCGCTTGCCTGCGGCCCCTCCTTTCCTTTTTGGCACGAGCGTCGCTAGAAGGACAGCCCTTGGGCACACCACGGCAGACGGATTGGTTGGGAATGGACGCTTCGGCACCGATACTGTTGTTCGATTCGGGGGTCGGCGGGCTGTCAGTGCTGGGTGCGGTGCGCGAGGCGCTGCCCGACGCGCCGATCATCTATACGGCGGACAATGGCGGGCTGCCCTATGGCCCGAAGAGCGAGGCCGAAGTGGCAGCGCGGGTTTGCGGGTTGCTCGGGCGGATGTCCGAGCGCTACCGCCCACGCCTGATCTGCATCGCCTGCAACACCGCCTCGACCATCGCGCTCGCCATGGTCCGCGATGTGCTGGCAGTACCGATCGTCGGCACAGTCCCGGCGATCAAACCTGCCGCCGGGATGACCCGCACTGGCACGATCGGCCTGCTCGGCACCGCCGCGACGATCCGCCAGGGTTATGTCGACCGGCTCGAAGCGGAATTCGCGAGCGACAAGCGCCTGTTGCGCTTTGCCGCACCCGAACTGGTCGGCGCTGCCGAAGCCAAGCTGCGCGGGCAAGCGGTCGATCCCGCGATTTTTGCGCGAGCTGCCGCCGGGCTGCGCGATCAGCCGGGCGGCGTGGAGATCGACACGGTGGTGCTTGCCTGCACGCACTTCCCGCTGCTGGCGGCCGAGCTGACCGAAGCCTTCGGGCCGCAGGTCCACTTTGTCGACGGTGCCGCCGGGATCGCGCGGAGGATCGCTTACCTCACGCGGGGCCAGCCGTTCGAGCGCACCGCGCCGGACTTCGCACTGTTTACTCGCACGGACGAAAATCTGGAGCTGTTGGCCCCCGCCTTGGCACGCTATGGGCTGAGCAGGATGGAGCTTTTGTAGATGACGCACCGTCTCAATCTGGTCCTGCTGACGCTGATCCTCGCGATCGGCCTGCCCTATTACTGGTTCCTGCTCGACAACAGCGGCGGCTCGCTTCCGGCCAAGCCGGTGACGATGGCCCAGCTTCGCCAACTCGCCGCCTCGATCCCCGGCGAAGCACCTTATGCGGTCGAGATGGAGCGCTCCGCGTTCCGCCGGGTGCCGGGCAACACGATGGTCGCCGGTTCGGGGATGAAGCGCAAGCTGGTCGGCTACATGGCGTTCCGCCTGCCGGTGCGGGGCGGCAAGCCGGTGATGATCGAAAGCGGGATTACTCCCGAGATTGCCGCCGCCGCGAATGCCGAGCAGTTCAACCTCTCGGCGCAAAGGCGGATCGATCGCGAACTGGACGGCGCCGGTATGATCCTGGTGACGCATGAGCATCCCGATCACCTTGGTGCCTTGGCCGCGCACGGCGGCGGCGCGCTGCAACAGGCCGCTTGGCTCAACCCGCGCCAGCTTGCCGCCAAGCTGGCGTGGAACGGCGCGAAGCCCGCGCCGCGGCTGGGCGGCATCGCGCTTCAGGCGGTCGCGCCCGGGATCGTGGTCATCCCCGCGCCGGATAGCCACACGCCCGGGTCGCAGCTGATCTACGTCCGTCTCGCCGATGGACACGAAGTGCTGTTCGTTGGGGACAATTCCAGCTTCGCCCAGAACTGGACCGAGCTGCGCGGTCGCTCGCGGCTGGTCGAAACCTGGTTCGCGCCCGAAAACCGCGGCGAAGTCTTCGCTTGGCTCAAGACCATCCGCGCCTTGAAAGCCCAGGCGCCCGGCTTGCTGGTGGTTCCGGGGCACGACTGGGAATGGCTGGAAAACCCGGAAAACCACACGGGCGTCAAGATTGGTTTCCCCGGCGCCCCGCAGCCATATTGAGTTCGCGAAAAGCCGCTGGAAAACCTGCCGCGCATCGCGTAGAGCGCGCTGCGGAAACTGGCTGCACGAGTCCCGCCAAATGGGCGCAGCTTTAGGGCGGTGAGCACGTGAACTACGACCAGATCTTCGATGCAGCGATCGGACGGCTTCATTCGGAAGGCCGCTACCGGGTGTTCATCGACATCCTGCGCAACAAGGGGAGCTACCCCAACGCGCGCTGCTTTGCCGGGCATAACGGACCCAAGAACATAACGGTCTGGTGCTCGAACGATTACCTCGCAATGGGCCAGCACCCTAAAGTGATCGCGGCAATGGAAGAAGCGCTGCACGATGTCGGTGCGGGTTCTGGCGGGACCCGCAACATCGGCGGCAACACCCATTACCACGTCGATCTTGAGGCCGAGCTGGCCGACCTTCACGGCAAGGACGGCGCGCTGCTGTTTACGAGCGGCTATGTCTCGAACGATGCGACGCTGTCGACGTTGGCCAAGGTCCTGCCCGGCTGCATCATCTTTTCCGACGAGCTCAATCACGCCAGCATGATCGCGGGGATCCGCAATTCGGGCGCGGAAAAGCGCGTGTGGCGCCACAACGATCTCGCCCATCTCGAACAACTGCTCGCCGCCGAAGACCCCGACGTGCCCAAGCTGGTCGCGTTCGAGAGCGTCTATTCGATGGAGGGCGACGTCGCCCCGATCCACGCGATCTGCGACCTGGCCGAAAAGTTCAACGCGCTGACCTACATCGATGAGGTTCACGCCGTCGGCATGTACGGCCCGCGCGGCGGCGGGATCTCCGATCGTGAGGAAGCCGCCCACCGGATCGACATTATCGAGGGAACGCTAGGCAAGGCGTTTGGCGTGATGGGCGGCTATATCGCGGCCGACCGCAAGATCATCGACGTCATCCGCAGCTACGCACCCGGGTTCATCTTCACCACCTCGCTCTCGCCGGTGCTGGTCGCGGGTGTGCTCGCCTCGGTCCGCCACCTTAAGGCTTCGAGCGCCGAGCGCGAAGGCCAGCAGGCCAACGCCGCCATGCTCAAAGCCATGCTGCGCGAGGCCGGGCTGCCGGTGATGCCATCAACCACCCACATTGTGCCCTTGATGGTCGGCGATCCGGTCAAGGCCAAGACCATCGCCGATATCCTGCTCGCCGAATACGGCATCTACGTCCAGCCGATCAACTACCCGACCGTGCCGCGCGGCACCGAACGCCTGCGCTTCACCCCCGGCCCGGCCCACACCGAGCCAATGATGCGCGAGCTGACCGCCGCGCTGACCGAGATCTGGCAGCGGCTCGACCTGGCGCTTGCCGCCTAACCTTTATTTGCATTAACCGGCGGCTCATTGACGCTGGACCCGGTCAAAGAATCCGTTACGACTCCGGCCGGGCGCCTCGAACGGGGGCACGTTGTGGCAATCGAATGATTGCCCCTGTTTTTGGGAGTAGAGCATGGCAACCGACTGGGCCGCAGACGTCAAGAAATACGATGCAAAAGCCGATGACGCGACGATCGGCGGGATCGTGCGCTATTGCGGAATTGCGCTGCGCAACCGCGATTCTGCGCTGGTTTCATTCAGCGACAAGGCCGAGACCGACCGGGTCCGCAACAATTTCCTCAAGAAAAAGCTCGGCCTGACCCGGTCCGATGCGGTGCTCGACGCTGCGATCGCCAAGGTCGGCGAGCAGATGAAGGCCGATCGGACCAAGAACCGCGTGACGGTTTATTACCTCCTGGCGAGCGAGTTCAAGGCGCTCGGCCAGTTCGTCAAGGCGGCACCGGCAGCGAAGAAAGCCCCGGCAACCAAGGCGGCGGCTCCGGCAAAAGCGGCAGCAAAGCCGGCGGCGACGAAATCGACCTCGGCGGCCAAGGCGGTTGGTGCAGCAGCACTGGCTGCCGGCATTGCAGCTGCCAAGGCCAAGCCAGCAAAGGCTGCGCCCGCCAAGAAGGCTCCTGCAGCAAAGGTTACCGCTGCGCCTGCCAAGAAAGCTCCGGTCAAGGCGGCGGCTCCTGCCAAGAAGACGGCAGCGACTCCTGCCAAGAAGGCGGCGGCCACGCCCAAGGCGACCACCGCCAAGGCAGCCGCTCCGGCGGCTAATGCCACCCAGGGCTTGCTCGACAAAGCGGCAAGCACCGCCAGTGATGCCGCCAAGGCTGCACCCGTGGCGGTTGCCGCTGCAGCAACCAAGACCGCCGATACGGCCAGCAATGCTGCCAGCGCCGTTGCCGACAAGGCCAGCGCGCTGATGGCTGGGGGCACCAAGCCTGCAACCAGCAGCGCCGCCGACGATGGTTCGGAGATGAACTGGCTGTGGTGGGTGATCGGTCTGGCTGTTGTCGCCTTCATCGCCTGGTACTGGGTGACCTCGCGCAATCCCGACATCGAAGAAAGCAATACCACCGAAGCTGCAGCAAGCGCCGCCGCTTCGGATGTCGGCACCGACCTTGCCGCCGCCGTGCCTGAGGGCAATGCCGCAATTCCCGCAGGGGCCGGCGTGACCAGCGAAATGCGCGACGGCAAGCCGGTGGTGAAGGTCTATTTCGATAGCGGGATGACTGCGGTGACCCCCGAATTCGCCAAGACGGCGGGCGGGCTCAAATCATGGCTCGACACCCATTCGGGCACCTCACTGGCGGTTTCGGGCTACAGCGACCCGAGCGGCAATGCCAAGGCCAATGCCGAACTGGCCAAGCAGCGCGCTCAAGCTGTGCAGTCGCAACTGGTAGCAGCCGGCATCCCCGCCACCAGCGCTGCGCTGGTCAAGCCTGATGTGGTTGCCGATGCGACGGTCGCCAAGGAAGCCGCCCGCCGGGTCGAGGTGGTCGTCAAGTAGT
>JARXKR010000020.1:0-9401 GCA_030271565.1 Pseudomonadota bacterium | reverse complement strand
ATCTCGATATAGTCGCCAGCCTGCACATCGGCGGGCAGCATGAACGGCCCTTCCATGTAATCGGCATCGTCGCAGGTCGGACCATAGAACGAATAGGCCTTCAGCTGCTCGCTGCGACCTTCTGACAGGCACAGCACCGGGAAGCGCCAGCCAACGTGCGCGGCATCGTACAGCGCGCCGTAAGCCCCGTCGTTGATGTACAGTTCCTCGTCGCGGGTCTTTTCCACCCGCACCACCAGTGAATTGTATTCCGCACACAGCGCCCGGCCAGGCTCGCACCATAGCTCGGACGAATAGGACACCGGCAGCGATTCAGCCGCGCGATGGATCGCACCGAAATAGTCCTCAAGTGGGGGCGGCTCCATCCCGGGATAGATCGACGGGAATCCTCCGCCAACGTCGATGATGTCGACCGTCACCGCCGCGACCACAATCGCCGCACGGACGCGTTCGAGTGCCTGAACGAAGGCAAACGGGGTCATCGCCTGCGAGCCGACGTGGAAGCACACCCCGAGCCAGTCCGCGACCTGGCGGGTCGCCTGAAGCAGCGGCGCCGCGTCGGCGAGATCGATCCCGAACTTGGAGGCGAGGCTCAGCTCGGAATATTCCGAGGAGACGCGCAGCCGCACGCACAGCCGCAGATCCTCGGCATGGCTGCCATCGGCCTGCGCCGTGGCGTCGACGATCTTGGCCAGCTCTTCGTGGCTATCGAGACTGAAGGTGCGCACGCCGTGGACCAGATAGGCCTCGGCAATCGCGCTCTTCGATTTGACCGGGTGCATGAAGCACAGCACCGCTTCGGGCAGCGACGCCCGAACCAGCCGCACTTCGGCTATCGAGGCCACGTCATAATGCGTGATCCCCGCGTCCCACAGCACCTTCAGCAGGTCGGGCGACGGGTTGGCCTTGACCGCATAGAGCGAGGTGCCCGGAAACTTCTCGACAAAGAAGCGGGCAGCGCGCGCGGCAGCGTGCGGGCGATTGAGAATTACGGGTTCGTCGGGCGAAAGAGCGCGGACTACAGCCGATGCATCAGGAAAATGGTGCAATTCAAGGGACCCCCAATAGGCCTTGCGGCCAAAACAACACATTGCGAAAGCAGCCTTGCGGTTTGGAAGTCCCCATGGGGCTGCGGGAGGTCGCTATAAATTGATGCAGGTGAACTGCAAGTGAAAATGCGGCAAAATCTAGCCCAGCATGAGGTGGTCCGAGATGGCACGAAATGCGGGCAGCGTCGCGGCATCGATCACTGTGTTCGCTGCGACCGGGTGCGAGCCGAACCGGGCTATCGTCACTTCCGCCACGGGGTCGACATAGATCGCCTGCCCATGGATCCCGCGAGCCGAAAAAGCGCCATGATTTCCGGGCATTGACCACCACTGGCTGCGGTAGGAACCTTCGGGCAGATAGGCGTAACCGGCTGGCGCAAACCCGGCCTTGCTGCCCCCGGCCTTGATCCCGGCGACCACTTCGCGGGCGATCGCCTGGCCGCCGTTGCCGTATCCGTCACACCGCATTGCCTCGCCAAACCGGGCCATGTCGCGCAGCACCGGATTGAGCCCGCCGCCGGCGAACGGCATCCCGGTCGAATCGGTCAGGAAATCGGCATCCTGTTCCATCCCCAGTGGGGCCCAGATCCGTTCCGACAGCAACTGGTCGAGCCGCTGCCCCGCGGTGCGGGCGACAATCCAGCCGAGCACTTCGGTGTTGCAGGTGCGGTAGGTAAACCGCTCGCCGTGCTGGCCGTTCTTGGCGATGCTCGGCAGGTAGCTGAACACGTCGGTCTGGCCGGTATAACCCGGCGGTCGCGGGGTCAGCCCCAGCGCCATCGAAAACGCGCCGATGCCCGAATTTGCGTCGGTGTAATCCTCTGAGAAATCGAGCGCGGTGGTCATGTCGAGCACTTGGCGCAGCGTGGCGTCGGCAAAGCCGCTGCCAGCGAGTTCGGGGATCAGGTCGGCGACCGGAACCGAAGGATCGAGCTTGCCCTCCGCGATCAGCATTTCGGCGAGCGTGCCGACGTAGCTCTTGGTTACCGAGAAGGCGATGTGGGTGCTGTCAGGACGGGTAACGCCGAGGTAGCGTTCATAGACGACGGTCCCGCGGTGCATGACCAGAATGGCATCGGTGAAATTCTCCGCCAGCGACTGCTCCCAGCTTAGCGTGCGGCCATCGTCGAGCGCCTGAAATTGCACCGCATCAAGATCATCGCGCAGCGCCGCCGGCAGGTCCCACACTGGCCCCGCCCCGCGCGAAACCCGCGCGGTGGGGAGGAACTGACGCATGTTGGAGAAGGCATAGCGGTGCGAAGGGAACCGCATGTGCCCGGCGTCGGCCCAGTGGATCGTCTTGTCCGGCGCGGGCGGCAGGCCTTGCTGCCAGCCCATGAGGACGGGATCGCTGGTGTGCGCGTCGAGGATTACGCCGCTGTCACTCATGCCTGTTGCATCCTCGTTTTGCTCTTAATCGGGCCAGACCTGCGCCATTGCCTTGCCCTCGATGGCAAGCAGCACGCGCAAGTTCTGGCGGATGTTCATCCAGGTGACACCGTCGTCAAGCACGACATAGCGGGTGAAACCCACCGTCTTTTCCGACTTGTCCCACCACGAACTGAGCGCTGCTTCCTTCATGTTGGCACTGTTCATGCCGTCGAGTGTAACCCGGTCATCGGCGTCGTAGCGCACTTGCATCATGATGCCCTGGCAATGTTTGACTGCCGCCTTGTCACAGGCCGTGCCGACCAGCACGAAGAGGTGGCCATCCTTGGTCTTGCCGCGCACGCTTGGCTCTTCGAACGGGTGCATTTCATCGACGGTGTAGCCTTCGGCGCGCACCACCTCGGCGAGGTCGGCTTCGGTGACCGACAGGACCAGCGCAGTGGGCGCACGGCCGACAGCCCTTGGTTTGATGTTGGATTGCCCCTGGGCGCTGCCGCCCATGGTCAACGCGAACGCTGCGGCCAGCACAGCAACTTTGGATGTCATGAATGCCCCATTCTGGTTTAAAGGGTAAGGCTAGGCCACAGCTTGGGCCATATCAAGCGCTCAACTCAGCCGATCGCGGAAGTCCTCGTAACCGAACCGCTTAATGCATTCGAGACTGTCGGTGCCCGAATCCCACAACCAGATCGAGGGCAACGGCACGCCGTTGAAGGTGGTGGTCTTGACCATCGAGTAATGCGCCTGGTCGAGGAAGGCGAAGCGCTGGCCGACGCGCGGGCCTGAGGCGAAGCGGTAATCGCCGATTACGTCTCCAGCAAGGCAAGAGGGCCCGCCCAATCTAACAGCTTCAGGAGGCCGGACCGCGCCGTCTTGCTCCCCCGCGAAGGCGGGGGCCTCAGGCCCAAGGTCCCCGCCTTCGCGGGGAAACACGTCCGTGTCTGGCAATTCGCCCAGCATCGCGGGCCGATATGGCGCTTCGATCACATCGGGCATGTGGCAGGTCGCAGAAATGTCGGTGATCGCCACTGGCATGCCGTTCTCGCCCAGATCGAGCACGGTGCCGACCAATATCCCGGCATCGAGTGCCACCGCCTCGCCCGGCTCGAGGTAGACCTCCGCGCCGGTATCGTCCTTGAGGTCGAGCAGGAACTGAACCAGCTCGTCGCGCTGGTAGTCGGCGCGGGTGATGTGGTGCCCGCCGCCCAGGTTGATCCATTTGAACTGACCGAAATGCGGTTCGAGATAGTCGAACGCCACGTCCCAGGTCTCGCGCAGCGGCTCGAAGTCCTGCTCGCACAGCGTGTGCATGTGCAGCCCGTCGATCAGCTCGAAATGCTCCTCGGTCAGCTGGTCGATCGGAAAGCCGAGCCGCGAATGCGGCGCGCAGGGATCGTAACGTGGTACTTCACCTGTGGCATGCAAGGGGTTGATCCTGAGGCCAATATCGAAAATTTCACCCCGGTCCCGAGCCGCCGCGATGATCGCGCCACACCGCACAATCTGCTGCGGCGAATTGAAGATTACGTGGTCAGACAGGCGCAGGATTTCGTCAAGGTCTTCGGGCTTGTAGGCGGCGCAATAAGTGGTGATTTCGCCGTCGTAGAACTCCCCCGCCAGCCGCGCTTCCCACAGCCCGGAGGTGCAGACCCCGTCGAGGTATTCGCCGATAATCGGCGCGGTCGACCACATGGAAAATGCCTTCAGTGCCGCGAGCATCTTGATCCCCGCCCGGTCGCGGACATCGGCCAGCACGGCGAGGTTGGCGCGCAGCCGCGCGGTATCGACCACGAAAGCGGGGCTATCGACGCGATTGAGATCGAACTGGGCAAAAGCGCCCGGGTTGCCGGCTCTGGTTTCCATTAGCTGGCCCTACTGTTGCGCGCGTGCTTCGACAGGCTCAGCATGAGCGGGATTTGGTACTTGGGACCAGACAAAAATCCGCTCAGCCTGAGCCTGTCGAAGGCCACGCGCGGCGCTCGCCCCGTATTCAAAACTCCACCGGCCCGGCCAGTTCTTTCACCTGCCACGGCAGCCCTTGCGTCATCAGCAGGTCCATAAACGGATCGGGGTCCAGCTGCTCCATGTTGAACACCCCCTCACCCGCCCACGTGCCGGTCATCACCAAGGCCGCGCCGATCATCGCGGGGACGCCAGTGGTGTAGCTGATCGCCTGGTTGCCGGTTTCGGCAAAGGCCTCCTCGTGGTCGCAGATCTGGTAGATGTAGAAGGTCTTCTCGCCGCTCCCATCGAGCGCTTCGCCGGTGGCGATATCGCCGATGTTGGTCTTGCCCTTGGTAGTGGCCCCGAGCGTTTCGGGCTTGGGCAGCACAGCGGCGAGGAACTGCAGCGGGACGATCTCCTTGCCTTGATACATCACCGGATCGATCCGGGTCATGCCGACATTCTGCAGCACGGTCAGGTGCGTGATATAGGCATCGCCAAAGGTCATCCAGAACCGCGCGCGTTCGAGCTCGGGGATGAACTTGGCGAGGCTTTCCAGCTCTTCGTGGTACATCATGTACATGTTCTTGGGGCCGACCGCTTCGAACTCGAACGGCACCTTCTTGCCCAGCGCCGGGCTCTCAAGGAACTGGCCGTTCTCCCAGTGCCGCGCCGGGGCGGTCACTTCGCGGATGTTGATTTCGGGGTTGAAATTGGTCGCGAAGGCCTGCCCATGATCGCCGCCGTTGCAATCGAGAATGTCGAGACTTCGGATGGTCCTCAATTTGTGCTTCTTGAGCCACATCGCGAACACGCTGGTCACCCCGGGATCGAAGCCCGAGCCAAGCAGCGCCATCAGGCCCTTTTCCTTGAAACGGTCCTGATAGGCCCACTGCCAAGAGTATTCGAACTTGGCCTGATCCTTCGGCTCATAGTTCGCGGTGTCGAGATAGTGCACGCCGGCGGCGAGGCAGGCGTCCATGATCGGCAGATCCTGGTAGGGCAGCGCCAGGTTGACCACCAACTTGGGGCCGATCTGCTCGATCAGCCGGGTCAGCGCTGGGACTTCCTCGGCATCAATCTCGTAAGTCGTGACGGTCTGCCCGGTGCGCTCTTTGACCGACGCGGCGATGGCGTCGCACTTGGCTTTGGTCCGGCTGGCCAAGTGGATCTCGGGGAAAATGTCGGCGTTCATCGCCATCTTGTGGACACAGACCGAGCTGACCCCGCCCGCACCGATCACCAGAACTTTGGACACGCCGTGAATCTCCTTTATCGCGCAAGGATCCGCATATAGGATTGTTTCATGTCCGCACAACAAATGCCAATTCTTGAACAGAGGGGGCCTAGCGCCGCTGGAGTTGCCCGCGCGGCCGCCAAGATCGCCGATTTACTACCGCAGACCCCGCTGCTCGAGGCGGAGATCAATGGCACCCGCGTCTGGCTCAAAGCTGAGAGCTTGCAACCGATCGGCTCGTTCAAGATCCGCGGCGCGTGGCACCGCCTCAGTGATCTGACCGAGGCCGAGCGCGCGCAGGGAGTGGTCGGGGTATCGAGCGGCAACCATGCGCAGGGCGTTGCCTGGGCGGCGCGCAAGTTGGGGATTTCCGCGACCATCGTCATGCCCGCCAACGCCCCGCAAGTGAAACTCGATGCAACCCGCGCACTGGGCGCCAACGTGGTGCTTTACGATCGCGCTGGCGGCGAGGATCGCGACGAGGTGGCGCAGCGGCTGGTCGATCAGAGCGGCGCGGTGCTGGTCCATGCCTTTGGCGATCCGTGGGTGATCGAAGGCCAGGGCTCGGCCGGGCTCGAAATCGCCGCACAATTGATTCAACGCGGGTTCGAAGGCCCGACCAGGATCGTCTGCCCGTGCGGCGGCGGCGGCCTTACCGCCGGGCTGTCGCTCGCCTGCCCGGATGCTGCGATCGTTCCGGTCGAGCCCGAAGGCTGGGACGACGTGCGGATCAGCCTTGAACGCGGCGAGATTGTCGGGGTAGCCGATACTTCTGTACCGACGGACTGCGACGCGCTGCAAACCCCGGCGACCCGCCCGATCAACTTCGCGGTACTCAAAGGCCGGGTTCCGTTCGGTCTTGTGGTCACTCCAGCCGAAGTACGTGCAGCGCAGCGCTGGGCATTTTCCACACTGCATCTGGTGGTCGAACCCGGCGGCGCGGCGGCGCTCGCGGCGGCGCTGGCGGGCAAGGTCGAACTCGACGGGTGCACCGCGATCGTGCTGTCGGGCGGCAACACCGACGCCTCTGCTTTTGCCAAGGTGATCGGTTCGGCGGCTTAGCTGGCCTTCAGCTTGGCGATGTAGCGCTGGCGCAGTTCGCTGGTGATGGTGCCCGGTCCGCCGTTGCCGATCGGGCGGCCCTCGACTTGGGTCACCGGCAGGACCAGGGTGCCAGCTCCCGAAATGAATGCTTCGCGTGCTGCGAACAGCTCGTCTGAAGTAAAGGGACGCTCCTCGACCGGCAAACCCATTTCGCGGGCAATCTCCATGACGTTGATCCGGGTCACGCCCGGCAGCACGCCGTGATCGACCGGGTGTGAAACCAGCACCCCGCGGGCGTCGATGATATAGGCGTTGGAACTCGTGGCCTCGGTTACGAACCCGTCCTCGACCAGCCAGGCATCGTCGGATCCGGCCTCGCGGGCTTCGGCCTTCATCATCACCGCGTAGAGCAACTGGGTTGTCTTAGCCGATCGCAACTGCCAGCGCAGATCGGGCCGCAGCACAATCCGCAGGCCGTTCTTGCCCCACGGATTGACCAGCAGATCGTCGGCCTGGGTAAAGGCGAACCGCGTCGCGGGTATGGCTGGATCGGGCAGTGGGAAAGCCCGGTCGCTCGCCTCGCCCCCGGTGATCTGCAGGCAGGCCCGCCCTTCGTTGAGCCCGTTGCGCGCGATCAACTCGGTCAGCACCGCCGGCCAATCGGTATCGTCGACAATCCGCGCCAGCGCTTTCGATCGTTCCAGCCGCGCCGCATGGTGCGGCCAGTTGCGAAACTTGCCGTCTATCACTGGCGAAACCTCGTAAACCGACTGACCGAAGTTGAGGCCCCGATCGAAGATCGAAACCTTGGCCTCGTCCTCGGGGATGAATTCGCCGTTGAGCCAGACTGTCCGCATGACTGCATCTCTCGGTTTCCCGGCGCGGCTTGTCAACGTGCCTGGTGGCCCCTAGGTGCCGCTCACCATGGCCGCCGCACCGATCCTTTCCTGGGAAGACCTGGGCCTGATCCAGGGCTCGGGCTGGCTCTTTCAAGGTCTCGACCTGTTTATCGGCCCGCGCGACCGGCTGGCGCTGATCGGCCGCAACGGCGTGGGCAAGACCACGCTGCTCAAGCTGATCGCGGGCGAGGTCGAGGCTGACCGCGGCCGCCGCTCGATCCAGCCGGGCACGCGGATCGTGATGCTCGAACAGGACCCGTTCTTTACGGGCTACGACACGCTGATGGACTTCGCGCTGCACGGCAAGGACCCGCCGCCGCGCCACGATGTCGAGGCGATTGCGGGGCAGCTCGGGATCGATCTCAGCCGCTCGGCGGAAAGCGCCTCGGGCGGTGAACGCCGCCGGGCCGCGCTCGCTCGCGCCCTGGCTTCGGAGCCCGATCTGCTGCTGCTCGACGAGCCAACCAACCACCTTGACCTTGCGGCAATCGATTGGCTCGAAGACTGGCTCAAGCGCTACAAAGGCGCCTTCGTTGCGATCAGCCACGACCGGACCTTCCTCAAGCGGCTGACCAACGCCACGCTCTGGCTCGATCGCGGGGCGCTGCGGCGCAAGGAAATCGGGTTCGGCGGTTACGAAACCTGGATGGAGGCGATCTACGCCGAAGAGGCCCGCGCCGCCGACAAGCTCGATGCCAGATTGAAGCTCGAGGCGCACTGGCTCGAGCGCGGGGTCACCGCGCGGCGCAAGCGCAACCAGGGCCGACTGGCCAAGCTGTGGGAAATGCGGGCGCAGCGGGCGGCGATGCTCAATCCGCAAGGCGCGGCCAAGATCGCGCTGGGGACGGACGATGTGAAGACCAAGGCGGTGATCGTGGCGGACAAGGTCTCGAAATCCTTCGAATCCCCCTCCCGCTTGCGGGAGGGGCTAGGGGTGGGCCTGTCAGAATCGCACAAACACACCCACCCCCAACCCCTCCCGCAAGCGGGAGGGGAGAAGCGCACGATTATCAAGGACTTCACCCTGCGGATCACCCGCGGTGACCGGATCGGGGTGGTCGGCGCGAATGGTGCGGGCAAGACCACGCTCTTGAAGCTGCTGACCGGGGAACTGCAGCCCGACAGCGGCACCGTCACCCTCGCCAAGACGCTCGATGGGGTGGTGATCGACCAGCAGCGCAGCCTGATGAGCCCCAACAAGAGCGTGCGCGATGTGCTGGCCGAGGGCGGCGACTGGATCGACGTGCGCGGGGTGCGCAAACACATCCAGGGCTACCTCAAGGACTTCCTGTTCGAACCCGGGCTGGTCGATGCCAAGATCGGCACCCTCTCGGGCGGCGAGCGTTCACGGCTGCTGCTGGCGCGCGAATTTGCGCGGCTGTCCAACCTGCTGGTGCTCGATGAGCCGACCAACGACCTCGATCTCGAAACGCTCGACCTGCTGCAGGAAGTGATCGCCGATTACGATGGCACCGTGCTGATCGTCAGCCACGACCGCGACTTCCTCGACCGGACGGTGACAATCACGCTCGGGCTTGATGGTTCGGGCAAGGTCGACGTGGTCGCGGGCGGCTATGAGGACTGGGTGAAGCAGCGAGCGAACAAAACGCTGAAGAAAACCCCCCTCCCGCCTGCGGGAGGGGCTGGGGGTGGGCCCGTCGCGACGGACTCGCCCTCCCCTGACCCCTCCCGCAAGCGGGAGGGGAAGAAGCTGACCTACAAGGACCAGCGCGATTACGAGCTGCTGCCCAGCCGGATCGACGAACTCCTCGCGCAGATCGCGCGCGATGAGGAGGCTTTGGCCGATCCTGCGCTGTACACCCGCGATCCGGCCAAGTT
>JARXKR010000207.1 GCA_030271565.1 Pseudomonadota bacterium | reverse complement strand
CGGCGGATCGGGACGCTGGAAAATTCGGTCCGCGCGGCGAGCGTTTCGTTGCCGGTCGAGGCTCCAACTCCCGCGCCTGCCCCGGTGGTGACCACGACGGAGCCGCCGTTCGGCACCCTATGAACACCAACCCGATCTACCTGGCGCTCGATTTCCCGCGCCTTGAAACCGCGCTCGACGTGGCAAAAAAGGCCTCGGCGCATATCGGCGGGCTCAAGCTCGGGCTCGAATTCATTTACGCCCACGGTCATCACGGGGTGCACGAAGTCCACAAATTGGGGCTTCCGATCTTCCTCGATCTCAAGCTTCATGATATCCCCAACACCGTTGCCGGGGCGATGCAGGCGATCCATGTGCTCGAACCCTCGATCGTTACTGTCCACGCCAGCGGCGGGCGCGCGATGATGGAAGACGCCAAGGCCGCAGCGGGCGAGCATTGCCGGGTGGTTGGGGTGACCCTGCTGACCAGCCTCGACGAAGCCGACATGGCCGCGACCGGGATCGGCGGCTGCGCTCACGATCAAGTGATGCGGCTGGCCGAATTGTCGCAGGCTGCGGGTCTCGACGGGATCGTTTGTTCGGGTCACGAAGTTGCGGGCGTCCATTCGCAGTGGAAAGACGGTTTCCTCGTTGTCCCCGGGCTGCGTCCCGCCGATGCCGCGCTGGGCGACCAGAAGCGCGCAGTTACCCCGCGTGCCGCGCGCGACGCGGGGGCCAGCGTGCTGGTAATCGGCCGGCCCATAGCTCGCGCCGAGGATCCGGCAGCGGCCGCGCGCGCGATTGAAGCGACGCTCTAGAAATTCAGCTTGGCGCAAGCTCGCCAAGGTTAGCCGTGCGGCAAAGGAGTATCAATCGATGAACAGGCTCAAATTCGCCCTCGCCCCGCTCGCGCTCGCGCTCGCTCTGCCCGCCATGGCGCAGGCTCAGGCCGTGCAGGCGCCGATCGCCGCGACCAGCGCGCTGCTGACGCTCACGGCCGAGGGCAAGACTGCGCGCACCCCCGACCTCGCGGTGTTCAACGCCGGGGTGACCAGCCAGGGCAGAACCGCCGGCGAAGCGCTGAGCGCGAATTCGGCCGCGATGAACCGCGTGGTTACCACGCTCAAGCAAGCGGGGATTGCCGACAAGGACATCCAGACCAGCCAGATCAGCCTCAATCCGATCTACGGTCAGCCGGTGACCCAGCCCAACGGCATGGTCATCCAGGAGCCGCGCATCGTCGGTTATCAGGCGACCAACACCGTCTCGATCCGCAGCCGCGATATCAAGAACTTCGGCAAGGTGCTCGACGCGCTGGTCGCCTCGGGCGCTAACCAGATCAGCGGGCCAAGCTTCCAGCTCGCCGATCCGAGCAGCGCCAATGACGAAGCGCGGGTCAGTGCAATCAAGACCGCCCGCGCCCGCGCCGAGCTTTATGCGCGCGCTTCAGGCCTGCGCGTCGTGCGGATCGTCTCGATCAGCGAAAGCGGCGGCTATGCCCCGCCGCAGCCGATGTATTCGCGCGCGATGAAGGCCGAATCCGATTCCACCCCGATTTCGGCGGGTGAGGTCGAGGCTGCAGTGAGCGTGGTGGTGCAATTCGAACTGGCGCCCTGAGCTAACGGACAAATCCGCAAATCCTCGAGTCCCGCTCATGCTGAGCTTGTCGAAGCACTGCCCTTTTCTTGGTGCCGTCATCCGAATGCCCAAGAACAAGGGCAGCCCTTCGACAAGCTCAGGGTAGGCGGGTTTGGGGATTCGTAATTCGCATTTCACCCGCGCTGGTCTAATGGGCAACCCATGCTCGCACCAGCAATCAAGATTTGCGGAATATCCACGCCAGAGACGCTGGCGGCAGTGATTGCCGCGCGGGTGGAATTTGTCGGGTTCAATTTCCATCCCGCCAGCCCGCGCTGCGTATCACCGGCGCAGGCACAGGCCTTAGGCGCCCAAGCCGCTGGTCGGGTAAAGCGGGTCGGATTGTTCGTTGATCCGAATGACGATGCGCTGGCAGATGCGCTCGCATCTGGCACGCTTGATGCCCTGCAACTGCATGGCTCGGAAAGCCCGGCGCGTGCCGCCGAACTGCGCGCGCGTTTCGGACTGCCGGTGTGGAAAGTGAACAGCGTCGCCTCGCGCGCCGACCTCGATCGGGCCAAAAACTACATCGGTGCGGCGGATTTCATCCTGCTCGATGCCAAGACCCCGGCGGGAAGCTTGCCCGGCGGGATGGGCCTGAAGTTCGACTGGGCGCTGCTCAGTGGTTGGAAGGCCCCACTACCGTGGGGTCTGGCAGGCGGGCTGACCCCGAGCAACGTGGCCGAGGCGATTGCGCGTACCGGTGCGCCGCTGGTCGATACGGCATCGGGCGTCGAAAGCACCCCCGGGATCAAGGATCCGGCGAAAATCGCAGCCTTCTGCGCAGCCGTTCGCGCCACATAGAAAAAGGGCGGCCCGTTGCCGGACCGCCCTTCTTGCCGATCGGGGTGGCATCCGATCGGAAACTTGTTGCGATCAGAAGCGCATGCCAACGCCGCCGACGACTGCATTCGAATCGGGAATGCTGTTGCCGGTGAAATAGTGGCGATATTCGGCTTTGAGGTAGAGCGGTCCCATGATGGACTGCTCGACGCCAGCGCCGGCGTTCCAGCTGCCTTCGCACAGGTCGCACGGCTTGGTGGTGTAACCGCCGGCCACGAACACCTTGGTCATCGGGCCAGCCTTGACCCCGAAGCGGCCGGTGGCGCCATAAGCGAGCTTGGTGCCGCTTTGATCAATCTTGTCAGCCGAAACCTCGACGCCGGCAAAGGTCATCGGAGCAAGATCGAAATCGACCCCTGCAGCGGCGCCGTAGGTGGCTTCGGTGGTGCCGTTCGACCAGATCGCACCGCCGCGTACTTCGACGCGGGTGTCATTGGCCAGCGCCGGGGTGGCAAATGCCAACGAGGCGATGAGCGGCAGGATGAATTTACGCATGGTATGCTCCTTGGGTGTTCCAGCCCTGTTGACCGGGCCTGACGCTCAAATGGTGGTGCAGACCTGTCACCGCAATGAACAGAGCGTTCAGATGTTCCAGATAAGCGACGTAATGTGTCAAATTTAACACAGATAGCAACATGAATGGAATGTAATGTTACCGATGCATTAAGCACTACGGCAAGCCCAAAGGCTGGACTTGAGGCCGCCGCTCTGCCAAGCGCGGACGCGTCATGACCACTTCGCCCAAGCAAAATTCTTTTCGCACCCAGCCAGACGAACGCGGCCATTTCGGCCAGTTCGGCGGGCGTTACGTGGCTGAAACGCTGATGCCGTTGGTGCTCGAGCTTGAGGCCGAGTATAACAGAGCCAAGGCTGACCCGGCCTTTCAAGCCGAATTCGACGACCTGCTCGAACATTACGTCGGACGCCCCAGCCCGCTCTATTTTGCACCGCGCCTCACCGAAGAGTTGCGCAAGTCTGCTCCCGCAGGGGGGGGTGCACAAGTGTGGTTCAAACGGGACGAGCTCAATCACACCGGCGCGCACAAGATCAACAATTGCGTCGGCCAGATCCTGCTGGCGATCCGCATGGGCAAGACCCGGATCATCGCCGAGACCGGCGCTGGCCAGCACGGCGTCGCCACCGCCACGGTCTGCGCGCGGTTCGGGCTGCCCTGCGTGATCTTCATGGGCGCGACCGACGTTGCCCG
>JARXKR010000206.1 GCA_030271565.1 Pseudomonadota bacterium | reverse complement strand
TCGACCGAAATGAAGGCGCTGGCCGACAAGGCCAAAGCGGGCAAACTCCAGCCGCACGAATACCAGGGCGGCACCGCCAGCCTCTCGAACCTCGGCATGTTCGGGATCAAGCAGTTCGATGCCGTGATCAACCCGCCGCAAGGCATGATCATGGCGGTCGGTGCCGGCGAGCCGCGGCCTTACGTTGTCGACGGCGCGCTCTCGGTCGCCAGCGTAATGAGCGCCACCGGCAGCTTCGACCACCGCGCGATCGACGGCGCTGATGGCGCGCAACTTATGCAGGCGTTCAAGGACCTAATTGAGCAGCCACTAGGGCTGGTGGCGTGATTCATGTCGGAGCTCGGCACACCTAACCCCTCTCCCCTTGCGGGAGAGGGACAGCTCGCGCAGCGAGCAGGGAGAGGGGGCGTCACCGATGCGGCGCTGCTCGAGCGCGCTAAGCGGATGCGCGCGAACCCCACCGAGGCCGAGCGCCGTTTATGGTCGGTGCTTCGAGGCCACCGCTTGGCGGGCTTCAAATTCAAGCGGCAGCAAATACTCGGCCGGTACATCGTCGATTTTGTAAATTTCGAGCAGCGATTGATCGTTGAAGCCGATGGCTCGCAACACGCTGAAAATGCCTATGACATCGATCGTGATACTTGGTTGAGATCGCAGGGTTTCAACGTGGTCAGGTTCTGGAACAACGAAGCGCTCGCCGAAACCGGCGTTGTGGCAGAAGCGATATGGCGTGCATTGCACGAATCCTCGCCCCCTCTCCCTGCCGCTTCGCGGCTGTCCCTCTCCCGCAAGGGGAGAGGGGATTAGTTTTGGAGCATTTTAGTGGCTGACCAATACGATCTCATCATCCTCGGCTCTGGCCCCGGCGGCTATGTTGCGGCGATCCGCGCAGCGCAGCTTGGGCTGAAGGTCGCGATCGTCGAGCGGGAGAATTTGGGCGGGATCTGTCTCAACTGGGGGTGCATTCCGACCAAGGCGCTGCTGCGTTCGGCCGAGATTTTTCACTATATGCAGCATGCGCAGGACTATGGGCTGGTCGCGGAGAAGATCAGCGCCGACCTTGCGGCGGTCGTGAAGCGCAGCCGCGGGGTGGCCAAGCAGCTCAATCAGGGGGTCACTCACCTGATGAAGAAGAACAAGATCACCGTGTACATGGGCGAGGGGAAACTTACCGCGCCGGGCAAGCTCGAAGTGAAGGGCGAAAAGGGCACCGAGTCTCTGACCGCCAAGCACATAATCATCGCCACCGGCGCGCGGGCGCGCGATCTGCCGTTCGCTCCGGCTGATGGCAAACGCGTATGGACTTATCGCCACGCCATGACGCCAGCCGAACTTCCGAGCAAGCTGCTGGTCATCGGCTCGGGCGCGATCGGGATAGAATTTGCCAGCTTCTACAACGACATGGGCAGCGACGTTACTGTGGTCGAGATGCTCGACCGGATCGTCCCGGTTGAGGACGCGGATGTTTCCGCTTTCCTCGAAAAGGCGCTCAAGAAGCAGGGCATGACGATCCTGACCGGGGCCGGGGTGGAAAGCCTTGCGGTTTCAGACAAGGGCGCGAAAGCCAAGATCAAGACCGCCGACGGCAAGGTCGCCGAGAGCGATTTCAGCCATGTCATCGTTGCAGTCGGCATTGCCCCCAACACCGAGAATATCGGCCTCGAAACGCTGGGGATCAAAGCCGAACGGGGGATCATCGCAATCGACGGCATGGGCCGCACCAATGTTCCGGGAGTCTGGGCAATCGGCGATGTCACGCCGGGCCCATGGCTGGCGCATAAGGCCAGCCACGAGGGTGTTATCGCCGCGGAAGCCATTGCGCAGGTGCTCGGCAACAAGGACGTTCACCCGCATGTGATGGACCGCAATAACATCCCCGGCTGCACCTATTGCCACCCGCAGGTCGCTTCGGTCGGGCTGACCGAGGCCAAGGCCAAGGAAGCGGGCTACTCGGTCAAGGCCGGGACCTTCCCATTCATCGGCAACGGCAAGGCGATCGCGCTGGGCGAGGCCGAGGGCTTCATCAAGACGGTGTTCGATGCCAAGTCCGGCGAACTGCTTGGTGCGCACATGGTCGGGGCCGAAGTGACCGAATTGATCCAGGGTTATGTCGTCGGCAAGACGCTCGAAACCACCGAGGCCGAACTGATGACGACCGTGTTCCCGCATCCCACTTTGAGCGAAATGATGCACGAAAGCGTGCTCGCCGCTTATGGCCGGGCGATTCATATCTAGGGCCTGCGTAAAACCCTGAATTTCCCGGCCGCGCGCAGCACCAACCAAGGCATCGGGCTGGGCCGACAGGTTTGGGCTGGTATTAATTGCGCGATTAAGCTCTATTCCCCCGCAAGACCGGTATCAGATCGGCTTACCAGGGGGAAAGTTCCATGTCCGATACATCGCCAGCAACTGCGGTTGCACCGCCGCCGACGCCAGTAGCCGGTCTGGCGATCCTCGCCATTGTGCTGGTGCTGATCGTCGCCTGGATCGTGATCGGTCTGCAGGTGTTGCACATCCATGACACCTCGCTGATCGGCGGGTTTTTGATGCTGTGGTACTGGGCCAACAACGAGCAGCTGCAATTCAAGCGGCTGCCCGCCGCGATCATCGGCGCGGTGGTCGGGATCGGGCTGGGTTGGGCGCTGGTCTATGCCCCGGCCCACTATGGCGCCACCGGATTGACCGCAGCCGTGCTGCTGCTGATCCTCGCCCTCTACCTCGATATCATCAAGGCAGTGCCGCTGGTGGTGAACACCTCATCGATGCTCTACGTCACCATCGCCGCTGCGCCGCTGGTGCAACTGCATGTCGATTGGACCGAGCTGGTGCTGTCGACCGTGATCGGCGGGCTGTTCTTCGGGCTGGTGGTCGAAGGGTTGCAGCGGCTGGCGGCGAAGTTCGCACCCGCTGGATAGCATCGAAGAAATGTGCCAAACTGCAGACATTGGTTCGCGCCATCTGGGGGGGACAGTTCATGATCGATCGTCTGATACTTTGTTCGGCAGCCGCGCTTGGTCTTGCCTCCGTTCCGGGAGCCGCAGCCGCGAAGGCGGCGCCGTTCACCGCAGCCGACTTTGTGCGGATCGCGCCGCCGATCGATCGCGGCTGTATTTTCGGCGATGATGCCAAAACCGCCACCCCCGCGCAGAAGCTGGACTTCTGCACCGCCGGCATCACCGAATTCGAACGGCTTCGCGGCAAGGCTGCCAGCCCGGCGGAGTGGTCCGGGCTGACCTATCTGATCGCATCATACGATTTTGTCCGGGCCGGGAGCTATCTCAAGATCGACGGCGGGCGCTCGGCACGGGTCTGCGACTCGGTCGAGCGGGCCTTTGCGACGATCGTGCCGCTCGACACGGCGCTGTTCGATTCGAGCATGGCCGAAGCGCTGGTATCCTCACGCGGCTCGATAAGCCGCAGCGCCGAAGTGTGCCGGAAAGACTTCGGCACGCCGGCGGGGGCGCCTGCGATCTTGCCAAGCCAGTAACGGCGCGCCGATTGGCGGACAGGGTGGGATTCGAACCCACGGTGAGCTTGCACCCACGGCGGTTTTCAAGACCGCTGCCTTAAACCACTCGGCCACCTGTCCTTGCATCGCGCCGCTAGCCGGTTTGAGTGCACGCGGCAATTCCCGAATCGCAGCGGGTGTGACACACTGCGCGGATGGACCGTGCCCGTAT
>JARXKR010000205.1 GCA_030271565.1 Pseudomonadota bacterium | reverse complement strand
ACATGCCGCATTACAAGCTGGCGCTGAGGGTGCTGGGGCTGGAGGAGTAGGGGGCGAACTTCCAATCGCGCGGCTGAGAGCAATGCTACGATCAGCGCGGAAGTATGCAGAATTTGTGTATCAAGTAAGGTAACACCGTAATTCCCCTAGGAGCGACGCGATGAACACATCTAATGCCATTGCCTTGGCGCTCGTCGCACTGGCCATCTCGGCACCGCTTCACGCAGGCGATGCACAGCCGCGTGAAAATTATTGCGCATGGATAAAGCAGACACCCGAGGGCAAATTCACCACCGAAATGAAAATGGGCTGGAGTCTGCTCGCCGCCGAACGGGATCCTGCCGCCATGGCGCTGCCCGATAACGTCGTTGGTATCACCTGCTTGCGTGATCCACCGGTGCTGGTTCCGGGCGATCTGACTGTGCTCAAACAAGGCCGCTCGCTGCATTTTGGCGTGCAGGACCAGGGCATGACGATCGTGAAGTACGAATTCAAGGACGGGCAGGTCGTATATACTGTGTCAGTCGGCGGGTTGAGCCCGAAGACCCTGAAAAAGGTGGAGAAGGCGCTGGCGGCGGTGCAACCGAAGATGTGATCCCGCGAGTTCATCTTGCGCCGTTCGTGGTGAGGAGGGACAGAGCAGAGCGAAGGCCCGTCTCGAACCACCGGGCGCAGCGCATAGTCCTTCGAGACGGTCTTTTCTGCCTTCGGCTTCAAGACCTCCTCAGGACGAACGGGGGTGGGATGGGTGTAGCGGTTCCCCATCCCCGCTCGTCCTGAGCTTGTCGAACGGTTGCCTTTCACTTTGTGCGGTCGCGTGGGGCACGAAGAAAAGGGCAGTGCTTCGATACTTCGACAAGCTCAGCACTCAGCATGAACGGAGTGGGGTGGGGCTGGGCTGGGCCCCGCTAGCGCCTGCTTGCCCCTCGCGCAGTTTTCACTTTCCTACACATGCCCGAAACGCTTATCCCGCGAATCGTCCGGTGTGGCTGCAGCCTGATCGGATGGACCGTCCTGCGGTGATCGTCTTCGGGCGATCAGGTGCGGGAGACGACCGGCGCGGGCGTCCCGGCATGTGAAGCCGAACGTTCGCCAAAGCAGGTCCGCCACGTTTGCGTCTCGTTCCGTCGCTTCCTAGCTGGAACGGGGACATCGGCTGGCGGCATCAAATCTCGGCGCGTTATCTTGACCTTCAACCAGCGTCGTCGAGTCCGGGCACAAAATGCGGCAACCCCGCGCCGGTCTTCAGTCCCTTGTCCACCCCGGCAGCCTGCGGCTGGCCGGGCCCTCGGTGCGTCAACCACTCCCGTTCGTGGTGAGGAGGGACAGAGCGCAGCGAAGGCCCGTCTCCAACCACCACGCGCCGCGCAAGGTCCTTCGAGACGGCCTTTCAGCCAGAGGCTTCAATGCCTCCTCAGGACGAACGGTTGTGGGTCTGATTTTGAGCGAGTTAAGTAGATGACCCGGTTCAGCGGGTACCAAGCCCGCGCGCGATGATCCCGCGCAAGATTTCGCGCGTGCCGCCGCGCAACGACCAGCTGGGCGCGTTGAGCGTGATATTGGCGAGGACCGAGGCATAGGCGCTTGCCGCCGCCGGATCGGGTTCGGCATCGATCAGCTCACGCGCAATATCGGGCATGGCTTGTTCGAACACCGCGCCGACATCCTTGACGATTGCGGCTTGCAGCCCCGCGTCCTGCTTGTCCTGGAGCATCGCGGTGACCGAGCGTGACAGGCGGCGCAGCACCGCGAGCCGCGCGGTGACCCGGCCCAGCACGAGCTGGGCGGCATCGCTCTTGCTGCCCTTGAGCGCCTCGATCACCTGGTAAAGCAGCTCGATCGAGGAGAGGAAGCGTTCGGGGCCCGAGCGTTCGAACGCCAGCTCGCTCATCACCTGGTTCCAGCCGTTGCCTTCTTCGCCGAGCAACATGCTGGCTGGCACGATGGCGTCTTCGAAATGCATCTCGTTGAAGTGGTGCTGCCCGGCAAGATCGATGATCGGCTTGATTGTCAGGCCGGGGGTGTTTTTGAGGTCGACCAGCAGCTGGCTGGTGCCTTGCTGGCGATCCGCCGGGCCGCCGCTGCCGGTGCGGCAGAACAGGATTACCCAGTCAGCCTCATGGGCAAAGCTGGTCCAGACCTTGGTCCCGGTGACCCGGTATATGTCCCCGTCACGCACCGCGCGGGTGCGGGTCGCAGCAAGGTCGGAGCCAGAATCCGGCTCGCTCATCCCGATGCAGAACGCGAGTTCCCCGGCTGCAATGCCGGGCAGCAGCCGTTCCTTTTGTTCCTCGGTGCCGAATTTGATGATCGAAGGGCCGCTCTGGCGGTCGGCAATCCAGTGCGCGCCAACCGGAGCCCCGTAAGCCAGCGTCTCTTCGACCACGACATAGCGCTCGTAAGCCGAGCGCTCGTGCCCGCCGTATTGCTTGGGCCAGGTCATGCCGAGATATCCGGCCTGGCCCATCGCGCGGCTGAACCCGCGATCGAACCCATACCAGTTGTCCGACCGCGCGCGCGGGCTTCGTCCGGCCAGTTCGCGGTCGAGGAAGGCGCGGAATTCTGTCCGCAGCGCTATTACCGCATCGCTGTCGGCGGGCGGGCGGGGGAACGCGATCGAGCTCATAATGCAGTCACCATCGGCCAGTATCCGGCACCGCCAGCACCCAGCGCAGCTTGGCCGAGCAGCTTGGCCCAGAACACCTGCCCGCCAAATTCATCGCGCCAGGTCCACAATGAGGTGGTGAACAGTTGCAGCCGGTGCTCGCGGGTGAAGCCGATTGCGCCGTGCATCTGGGTGGCGATCGAGGCACCGGTTCCGGCGGCCTCGCGGGCGCGGAGGGTTCCTGCCGCGACCCCGAGCAGATCTCCGCGAGCCAGGGCTTCGGCGGCAAGGTCGGCAGCGGCGGTGGCACAGGCGAGTTCGCCGGCGAGCTTGGCCAATTCGTGCTGGACCGCCTGGAATTTCGACAGCGGCTTGCCGAACTGGACGCGGGTGCCGGTGTGCTCAAGCGTCATGTCGAGCGCCGCCTCAAGCGCACCTGCGATCTGGAACGCCCGCAGCGTGGCGCCCTCGGCGAGGGGGCAGTACGGCAGCGGCGCGGACGCATCGACCGCCCAGTCGATCTGCAACGTCGGGCGCGGCTGGAAATTGAGCGCCATGCCCGCTTCGGCCACTTGCCAGCCCGCCCGGGGCACGCGGTACAACGTGTCGTCCACAGCCAGCGCGAGGCAATCGAGATGGTCGCCCCAGGCAATCCGTGCGACCGGTCCGGTCAGGCGACCGTCCTTCAGCGAAAGCACATTGGCGCGGGCCAGTCCGGCGGCACCTTCAGCCAGTGGCAATCCCGCCGCAGCGAGCAAGCGGTTGGCACCCATCGTCTCGGCCACCGGCAAGGGGACCGCATGGCTGCCGAGCAGCCGCAGCGCCTCGCCCTGATCGGCCGGATCGAGCCCGAAGCCGCCTTGCTCCTCGCTCAGCAACGCGAGCGGCAGGCCCATCTCTTCGAATGCGGCCCACAGTTCTGGCAACCATTCGCCGCTGCGCGCGCGGGCCTGCGCGTTGTCATCGAGGTGCCGCTCGAGCAGCCGTTCGATCATGTCCGCCAGCATCGTGATGCGCGTCCCTTGCGAGTGGTGCCGGCTAGAGGATTCGAACCCCTGGCCCCCTGATTACAAATCAGGTGCTC
>JARXKR010000204.1 GCA_030271565.1 Pseudomonadota bacterium | reverse complement strand
TTGGTCACGGTCAGTCTCGATTCGACCACCCCGCTGTCGAGGCCTTGCCGGAACCGCGCCACCGCATTGTCGAGCACTTGCGGGAAGGCGGCGATCAACGCCAGGTTGCGGGTGTATTCGGCTTCGTTGGTATAAGGCAACGCACCGTCCTTCGCGACCAGCGACGGGAATTCGATATGCATCCCGCCGAAGTGGTTGAACGGACGCACCGCGGTCAGCGCCTCCACTTCGGGGCGCAGCCATGCGGCATCCTCGCGCTTGTCACCAAGGAACACGTCGTAGGAGATCTGCCGCTCGGGGCTCAGCTTGCGGCGGTCGATCCGGCGCAGCCCGGCCAGCGCCTGGACGTTGACCGCGCGCTTGGCGCGCTCCTGCGCGTCGGTGTAGAGCTGGCGAAACGCCGCGACATTGGGTTCGCCGCCACGGTAAATCATGCCGAGCGGATCGAGCGCGTCCTCGGCCTTGGCGACATTACGGAACAGCAGCATCAGCCGCGCGTCCTCGTCCGTCTGTTGCGGCGCGGCGCGGGCGGGGAGGGCTGCCATTCCGGCAGCAGCGAGCGCACCCGCAGCGAAGCGCCGGCGGGTCAGCAATAAGACAGGCTCTAGCCCCATTTGCGCGTACGATACCATTTGGTGATGATGTATTTCTTCCCTTTGATCACCGGAGTGCCGGCGTGCATGGTCTTTTCGTTGGGCTGCCCGACCGGGGTTTGATTGTTCCAGATCAGCAGTTTACCGCGTTCGGGCGGGATCGAAATCCCGAGTTCGGTAAAGGTCGTTTCGCCGCCTTCCTCAACATCGTTCAAAAAGCACATCGCGGTGATCGAGCGTTGCCCGCCCTGCTTGGCTTCTTTCTTCCAGTAGTCCGCCATGGTCCAGAACAGGTCGAGGTGGTACTTGAACTCCTGCCCGACCAGATAGCGCTGCCCCTGCATCGTCTCGCCATAGGCGTGGGGGATGCCAAGCAACTGGTCGATCCGGGTTTCGAGCATGTGAACGAACGGATTTTCGCGATCGACATTGCCCGAATGGCTGGTCCGCCACACTTCCTTGTAGCCGTGGTCGAACACTTCGGAGGGTTGGCAAGTCAGGTCGATCATCTCGACCAGATTGGCGCATTCGTCCGCGCCCATGAAATCGGGAACGGTCCAGATCTCGGCCTGGTCGGTCGCGATTCGGTGCGCGAGGGGATTGGCATCGAGCCGGCGGCGGACATGCGCGCCGGTGCGCAGCAGCGCCACCTTGTCTGGATTGGGGATGTTGACGTAGCTACTCATCGCGTCTGACTATCGAATTGGGCGCACAGGGCAAGAGGCTAGCTGCAGCGCATCTCCGCACTTTTCGCACTTGCCCACAGCACCGCTTTGCGCCAGCAACCGGCCATGGAAACCATCGATCCTCTGATTGCTGCGTCTGCCGAACGATATTCGCGCGGCGCTGTCATCCTCCACTGGCTGATTGCCCTGCTGATTATTGGCAATGTCGCCGGTGCATGGCTGTCCGAGGGTATGCCCAAGCCGGACCGGGCGGCGATTATGGCGCTGCACAAGGCATTCGGGATTACCATTCTGCTGCTCACGTTGGTGTGGATCGGGTGGCGCCTGACGCATAAGCGGCCGCCGATGGTCGAAACACTCAAGGCGTGGGAAGCTGCGCTGGCGCGCGTGACGCACTGGCTGTTCTATATCCTGATGCTGGCCATGCCGCTGACCGGATGGGCGTTTGTTTCGGGTGCCTCGCAAGGCAAGCCGGTCAGCATGTTCGGGCTGTTTAACATTCCTGCGCTGCCGATCGGGTTCGACAAGGCCACCGTCGGCACATTCAAGGACCTCCACGGCACCCTTGGCACCCTGATCGTTGGGCTGTTCGTGCTGCATGTCCTCGGCGCGCTCAAGCATCAGTTCCTTGACCGTGACGGCACGCTGCGGCGGATGGTGCCGTTCCTCAAATAGGAGAAGGGCCGCCGCATTGCTGCGACGGCCCACTCCATTCGATCGGATCGCTGGCTCACCAGAAGAAGTTGTTGATCACGTCGACCACTTCGCCCGAGTAGATATCGACCAGCACTGCGTCGTCGTAATAGCGGACCCAGCGATAGGGACCATAGACGTCGGGCAGCCGGTAGTACTGCGGTTGGTTGATCCAATAGTTCTGACCGAAGAACAGCTGATCGAGGTAAAACCCGATGCTCAGCCGGCGATAGCTGTAGTTGCGGTACGGCGCGTAGTAGCTGCCCAGCCGGTAGTAAGACGGGTGGCTGCTGCGGAAGCTGAACCAGTTATAGCTCGAGTTATTGCGCCACTGCCGGTTCCACTGATGGCCATCGCGGTCGCCATCGTGGTCCCGGTCCCGGTTGTAACCATCGCGGTTATAGCCATCGCGGTTATAACCGCCGCTATTGTCGTAGTACGTTCCGCCCTGGACATAGCCGCCAATGCGGTCACGGGTCCGGCGCTCGTCGCGCTGGCGGTGGTCGCCATCGCGGTCCTGCCGCCCGGCTTCGGTCCAGTTGCGGGCCTGGCCATCGCGGTTGCCGTCGCGGTTTCCATCACGATTCCACGTGCGGGCCTGATCGGCCTGCTGACGATCTCCGTCGTTCCAGGTGCGGGTCTGGCCTTGGCGATTTCCGCCATTCCAGCCCTGCTGGGCCGGTTGCGGAACCGGCGCTGCTTGGGGAGCCGCCGGCTGACCGCCGTTCCAATTACGGCGTTCGTCACCTTGATCGCCGCCGCGATTGCCACGATCACCGCGGTCCTGCCATTGTGCCTGGGCCTGCGGAGCGGCCTGCGGGGCCGGAGCCGCGCGAACCTGTTCCTGCGGTTGCTCCTCCTGCTGAGGAGCCTGCCGGGCACGCCAGCCGCCGCCATTATCCTGACCTTCGGGACGGGCCTGCCGCCCACCTTCTTCGCTGCGAGCGCGCCAACCGCCGCGTCCGCCATTTTCCGGATCGGCTTGGGCCACGCCGGGCAACGTCAGGGCGGATATGGCCAGCGCCATCACAGTCAGACGGCGCGCCTGCTTGTTCATCTTGACGGCCATTGCCGTTTCTCCATCCAAAGCGCCAGACCAACGCCGGCGACCATGGAGGAATGGTTACGCGAGTCGCGCTGTCGGCAGGGTGAATGGTTTGGTCAGGTTTGTGTTCAGGTGTACGGGGCGTAGTGTCATGCAAGACTTGACACTACGCCCGTCATGCGATACATGACACCCACTGGAAATCGCGAGCATCCGGCACAAGGCGCTGCGGCGATTTACTGAAACCGGTTTCGCAAAAGGTCTGATCGAGCCTATCCGGCTGGCGCGAATGTTGTCTTACATCGCCATGGTTAGATCGATCGAAGAATTCACGGTGCCGCCGAATTTCGGGTTTCATGCGCTAAGCGGCGACCGGGCTGGCAGCTACGCGATGACCATCACGAGGAACTGGCGGCTGACATTTACGCTGGTCGACGAGCAGACCGTCGGCGAACTTGATCTTGAGGATTATAACTGATGGCACTCACTATGCACCCTTCGATATTCTCCCATCCAGGCGTGTGGCTCAGAGAGGAGATCGTCAAGCCGCATGGTCTGACTGTTACGCAGGTTTCGAAACTGCTCGACGTCAGCCGCCAGAACATGAGCGTGTTCCTCAACGGCCATTCCAGCCTGAGCGCGACTATGGCGCTGCGGTTCGAAAAGGCGTTCGGGATTTCGGC
>JARXKR010000203.1:2510-3777 GCA_030271565.1 Pseudomonadota bacterium | reverse complement strand
CGGACCCGCTCGCCCACCGCGCTGACCAATTGCGCGAACTGGCTCTTGAGCGTGGCGGCGGCGGACAATTGCTTGTCGACGGTATCGGACTGCGCGGCGTTGCGATCGATCCGCGCAGCGAACTGCGCGGTGGCCAAGCTCTGGGCCAGCGCCGCCATGTCGATCCCGCTGCCCCCACCGAGCGAGGAAATGATCGTGCTGGTGACCGAGGTAGTGGGCATGGCTGATAGAACGGCGCGCGGGCGGCGGAATTAATTCAACTTTTTGATTCCCCTACCCATCGGGGAGGGGCTTAGGAAGACGGCTCAAGGCGGCCCTCGGTATCGAAGCGCAGCGCCAGCGGCACCTCGATCGCCGGGCGCACCGGGGCCTCACCCCGGCGCAGCGAGAAGACGAAGGCGAGCACCGCAGCGACGGCGGCGTAAAGCTCCTCGCGGATCACCTGATTTTCGCGGGTGGTGAAATAGACCGACCGAGCCAGCGCGGGATATTCGAGCGTCGGCACGCGCAGCTCGGCGGCGAGGTCTTTCATCGCCAGCGCCTTGTCGCCGCGGCCCTTGGCCAGCACGATCGGCGCCCCCGCTTTGAGCGGATCGTAAGCCATCGCGACCGCGAAATGGGTCGGGTTGGTCAGCACGAACTGGGCCTGGCTCATCGCCTTGGCGACCGCGCCGGTGGCATATTGCCGCGCGCGCTGGCGCTGCGCGGCCTTGCGTTCGGGCGAGCCATCGCTTTCCTTGTGCTCGTCGCGCATTTCCTGGCTGCTCATCCGCAGCCGCGCGGTGCGGCGCAGCCACTGGATCGGCCAGTCAGCCATCGCGATGCCGAGCAGGCCGACGGAAAGCAGCACCAGCAGCCCGGTCAGCGCGCCCCATGCCTCGCCCAGCGCAGAGCCGAGCTCGGCACGGCGTCCGACCGAGAGCAAGGCCGGGACATGGCCGCGCGCCCAGATCCAGGCGAGCGTGCCGAGCACGATGACTTTGGCCAGACCTTTGGCGGCCTCGATCCACCCCGCTGCACCGAACATCCGGGTTAACCCGCTGAGCGGGCTGAGCCGCGAGGCCTTGGGCAAAGCATTCGCGCCGACCCAGCGCCCGTGGCTTGGCCCGAGTTGGACCAGCAGGACTGCAACCAGTACCGATCCTGCCAGCACCACCAGCGGCGGCAGCACGCCGAGGGTCAGTGCCAGCATCGCGCTGCCCGGATCAAAGCCATCGATTGCGCTGTGGTTCCAGCTGAGCCCACGCCGGGTGCCCTGGACCAGCGC
>JARXKR010000203.1:0-2410 GCA_030271565.1 Pseudomonadota bacterium | reverse complement strand
GGGGCCGAGCGGCTGAGCACGCCTGCGGCAAGCTGCACTAGCAGCAACAGCAAGGTCACCGGCAGCGCGATTACCAGCCCGGCCAGAAACATCTGGCTGCCCAGCATGGCGATCTGCTGCAGTGCGGCCGGGCTCATCCAGCCCGAGCCCGGCGGCAGGATGCGGTAGCTATCGACCACCAGTTCGAGCCAGGTCAGATGCGCGCCCAGCCCGAGGAACACGATCGTCAGCAGCACGGTGAAGTATTGCCCGAGCGCGGGCGAATGCGTGCCGCTGATCGGATCGACCGCGGTCGCGATACTCATCCCCATCGCCCCGCCGATCTGTTCGGCGGCGAGCACCGGCGCGGCAAACGACAATTGCAGCACGAAGCCGAGCGACAGCCCGATCAGCGCCTCACTGAACACGGTGAGCAGGCCCGGCAGACTCAGCATCGCGGGCGGAACCTGGACCGGTACCCAGGTGCAGACCAGCAGTGCAATCGCCCCGCTGATCGCGATCCGCAGCTGCACCGGCACCGCTGCGGCGCTGAAGAACGGCGCGGCGAGCAAGGCCGCCCCGATCCGCACCATCACGAACAACAGCCGCCACATTTCGCCCTCGACCGCACCGAACCCGAAGGTGAAGGTGTTCACGCCGAAATGCCCGCGATCCGCGCGAAAATCTCGGTCATGAAATCAGCCACCAGCGTGATCATCGACGCGCCGAGCAGCACCAGCACCAGCGCGATTACCATCAGCTTGGGGACAAAAGTCAGGGTCTGCTCGTTGACCGAGGTTGCAGCCTGAACGATCCCGACCACAAGGCCCACTGCGAGGCTGGCGAGCAGCACCGGCGCGGCGACCAAGGCGGTCACCCACAGCATCCGGTCGGCGAGCGAAATGAGGGCGGTGTCATCCATGCAGGCACGCTCTTCCTTGGTCCTCCCCATTTTTGGCGAATGCCACAAATGGGGAGGTGGATCGGCGAAGCCGAGACGGAGGGGTTTTGGAGGCCAGTGTCGATGCCCCTCCGTCAGTCGCCAAGGCGACTGCCACCTCCCCGTTTGTGCTGCGCAAAAACGGAGAGGATCTGTTGAGTTGCACGCTCTCCATCACCCAAAACTCGCGGCCAGGCTGCCCATCAGCATCGCCCAGCCATCGACCAGCACGAACAGCAGCAGCTTGAACGGCAGCGAGACGATCGTCGGGCTCATCATCATCATCCCCAGGCTCATCAGCACCGATGATACGACCAGGTCGATCACCAGGAACGGGAGGTAAAGCATGAAGCCGATCTGGAACGCGGTCTTGAGTTCGCTGGTGACGAATGCGGGCAGCAGGATCGAGAACGGCACGTCGTCGGCCTTGGCGAACTGCGGCGCCTTGGCCATCTGCGCGAACATCGCCAAGTCTTTCTGCCGGGTCTGGCGGATCATGAACGAATGGAACGCTGCGCCGCCCGCGCTGAAGGCCTGTTCGGCGTTGATCGTGCCCGCTGCATATGGCGCTATCGCCTCGGCATTGAGCCGGTCGAGCGTGGGGGCCATGATGAACAGCGAGAGAAACAGCGACAACCCGATCAGCACCTGATTGGGCGGGCTTTGTTGCAGGCCCAGCGCTTGGCGCAGGATCGACAGCACCACCAATATGCGGGTGAAGCTCGTCATCATCAGCAATAGTCCGGGCAGCAGCGTGAGCAGCCCCATGACCAGCAGCAGTTGCAGCGACAGCGACAGCCCCGGACCTTGGCCGGGCGAAGCCTGCGCCAGCGCGCGGTCAAGCGCGCCGGGAATGGCGCTTTGGGCATGGGCGAGGGTCGGGAGGAGGAGCAGGGTGAGGGCGATGAGGCACTTGGAGACTCCCCCTCTGGGGGAGGTGGCCCGCCGCAGGCGGGTCGGAGGGGGAGCGAAGCGTGACGGCCAGGCCCCCACCGTCAGTCCTGCGGATTGCCACCTCCCCCAAAGGGGGAGGATCTTAGACATCCCACTCATTCCCCCACCTCCCGCGCCGGAGCCTCAGCCAGCCGGGTCAGCCCCTGGCGCGAGGCAGAGACCAGAATCTCCCGCCCGTGAAACTCGATTACCGCCAGCTTGAGTGTGGGCGAGAGCATCGTCGTCTCGATGATCCGCACCGACTTGGCGCCGCCCTGGGCGACCCCGAACTTCGCCCGCATCCGCTGCGCCAGCTTGAGGCTGGCCCAGGCGAGCCCGCCGATCAGCGGGAGCAGCACGAGCAACTTGAGCAGGTACCAGATCATGCCGAAGTCCCCGCAGCAGGTTCGGACCCGATCATCTCGACGATCTTGAGCCCGAAGCGATTGCCCTGCGCAATGATCTCACCGCGCGCAATCAAGGTGCCGTTAACATGGACATCGAGCAGTTCGTCGGTCAGCCGGTCGAGCATCACGACGCTGTCTTCGCCCAGCGCGA
>JARXKR010000202.1 GCA_030271565.1 Pseudomonadota bacterium | reverse complement strand
CGGTATTGCAGCTCGTTGCGCAGCAGCGCCAGGTCGACCTGATTGTCGCGGCTCAACCGGGCGGGTTTGATCCGGGCCAATTCGGCGAGGAAGAGTTGCCAGGTGTGGCGGCGATCGGTCCGGCCCTTGGCGGTGATGTCGGGGAGCAGACTGTCGTATCGGTGCTCGCCCAGCGCGGTCGCCTCGACCGGTGAGGCTTTCATCGCGGCGGCAATGAAGCGGCTGGCGATCCCCTGGAATTGCTGGTCCGCGCTGTGGACTTTGGCGTGGCGCGCCGGGCGGGCGGCGTCGGCGGGGAGCTGAACCAGCGCGAGAGCGGCGAGCGGCAGGGCGGCATACAGTGCGAAACGCTTCACGGGTGCGGTCTCCTCAAGGTGTCATTAGCGTCAGGTTAGCGCGCGGTTAGTCCTGCGTCGAGCGCGCCAGCACCAGTGCCGCAGCGACCAGCGCCATGCCGACAAAATCGAGCGGCCCGAGCACTTCGCCGAACACCGCCCAGCCGACCAGCACCGCCACCGCCGGCTGGGTCAGCAGGGTCAGCCCGATGACCATGGCCGAAAAATGCTTGAGCGAATAGACCAGCAGCCCCTGCCCGATCAGCTGGCTCGACAGCGCGAGTGCAATCACCGGCCACCACTGAGTCGGCCAGACCGGCTCGCCGAGCAGCAGCGCCGCCGCCAGCAGCACTGGCAGCCCGAACAGGCTCGACCAAGTCAGCAGCGACCATCCGCCAAGGCTCGCGCGGTGCTTCTGGATCAGCAGGATGTAACCGGCATAAAGCAACCCGGCAGTCACGCAGAACAGATCGCCGATGGCGGTCGCGGTGCCGATTTCCAGGCTGCGGCCGAGCAGGATCGCGGCACCGCCCAGCGCTGCAACCAAAGCCAGCCACTCGCCGGCCCGCGGCGCGCGGTGCAGGCTGATCAGGCCCCAGACCATGATCACCAGGCTGCCCGAATTGCCGAACAGCGAGGCATTGGCCATCCGCGTCAAGCCGATCCCGATGTGCCACAAGCCCACGTCGGCCGCGAAAAACAGCCCCGCGCCGGCAATCGCCAGCCACACCTTCGTGCCAAAGCCGCCGAGCCGCTGACCGCTCACCCGGGCCAGCAGGGCGAGCGCCGGCACCGCCAGCGCGAGCCGCCAGAACGCGGCTGAAACCGGGCCGCTGTCGGCCATCCGCACGAACCACGGCCCCAGCGCCAAAGCCACATTGCCCAGCATCAGCGCGGCAAAATGCGCCCACGACCAGCGCCGCGCGCCCTGTTCTTCCGCCACGGTTGCAATGCCCATGGCCTTGCCTTAGCGAGCCGACAAAGATTGCAAAACGAAATGTGATGGAGAACCTGCTTGCACGACGTCCTGTTCCAGCCGCTTCAACTCGGCGCTTTCACTGCCAAAAACCGCATCATCATGGCCCCGCTGACCCGCGGCCGCTCGGACCCCGGATCGGTCCCGAACGCGATGATGACCGAATATTACCGTCAGCGCGCGGGGGCGGGGCTGATCATATCCGAAGCCACCGGAATCAGCGTCGAAGGCCTCGGCTGGCCGGCTGCGCCGGGCATCTGGAACGACGCGCAGGTCGAAGGGTGGAAGCCGGTTACGCAAGCGGTCCATGCCGAGGGCGGCAAGATCGTGCTCCAGTTGTGGCACATGGGGCGGATCGTCCACCCCGATTTCCTCGGCGGACAGCCCGGGCTTTCGGCCAGCGCCACCACCGCGCCCGATCATGCCCACACCCCCACCGGGCGCAAGCCGCACGAACAGGCCCGCGCCGCCACGCTTGACGACATCAAGCGCACCGTTGGCGACTATGCCAATGCCGCACGCAACGCCATGGCCGCCGGCTTTGACGGGGTCCAGCTGCACAGCGCGAATGGCTATCTGGTTGACCAGTTCCTCCGCGCCGGGACCAATCTGCGCACCGACGAGTACGGCGGCAACCCAGCTAATCGCACCCGTTTCATGCGCGAAGTGCTTGAGGCATTGATCGGGGTGTGGGGCGCCGACCGCGTCTCGATCCGGCTTTCGCCCAACGGCATGTCGCAAGGCTGCGACGATCCCGATCCGGCGAGTATCTTCGGTGAAGCCGCCCGGCTGGTGCAGGAACTGGGCGTCAGCTTCGTCGAGCTGCGCCAGCCCGGTCCTGAAGGCACCTTCGGGCGAACCGACGTGCCGATGCAGGACGGCTTGATCCGCTCGATCTACAGCGGCCCGCTGGTGCTCAACTCGGATTACACCGCTGAGCAGGCCGAGGCCGACGTCGCCAGTGGCCGGTGCGATGCAATCAGCTTTGGCAGGCCCTACATTTCCAACCCCGACCTTGCCGAACGAATCCGTTTCGGCGCGGAGTGGGCACCAAACACCAACGTGCCGAAAAGCTGGTATCTGCCAGGGCCAGAGGGTTATATCGATTACCCGGCGCTGGTGCCGGCGTAAGCTCCTTTAGCCCTTACCCATAGGGGAGGGGTTGGGGTGGGGGCTGGGCACGAGCGTGGTTCCCCCACCCCCGGCCCCTCCCCGCCGGGGAGGGGAGCTTGGTTGCGTTTGAACACTAACGGTAAAGGTCGGTCCCAATGCCAATGCGGTCATGGTTGTTCGTCCCGGGGGACAGCGAGAAGAAGCTCGGCAAGGCGGCGGCGACCGGGGCTGATGTGCTGATCCTCGACCTTGAGGATTCGGTCGCGGCGGAGAACAAGGCGGCGGCACGGGCGATGGCCGGGGAGTGGCTCACGGCGCATCGTCAGCAGGTGACGGGCGGCAAGCGGCAGGGCCGGTGGGTACGGATCAACGCGCTCGACAGCCGGATGTGGCGCGAGGATCTGCTCGCGGTGCTGCCCGGCGCGCCCGACGGGATCATGCTGCCCAAGAGCGCCGGGCCAGAATCGGTCCAGCAGCTCTCGGCCGAGATTTACGAGCTCGAAAGCCGCAACGGGCTCGCCCCCAATTCGGTCAAGATCCTGCCCTTGGTCAGTGAGACCGCCGGGGCAGCGCTTTCCATCGGTGCCTATGCCAGCGCCGCGATGCCGCGGCTTGCCGGGCTGACCTGGGGCGCCGAGGACTTGTCAGCTGCGATCGGTGCAACCCGCAAGCGCGACAAGGACGGCCGCTGGACCGACACCTTCCGCTACGCCCGCACTCAGACGCTGCTCACCGCGCACGCCGCCGGGGTCTCGGCAATCGACACCCTCCACGCCGATTTCGCCGACGCCAAAGGCCTCAAACGCGCCGCCGAAGAAGCCCGCGCCGATGGCTTTGCCGGGATGCTCGCAATCCACCCCGCGCAAATCGAGATCATCAACGCGGCGTTTACGCCAAGCGAGGAAGAACTCGACGAAGCCCGCGCGATTGTCGCCGCGTTCAAGGCCAATCCGGGCGCGGGCGCGCTGCAGATCGACCGCCGGATGATCGACATGCCGCATTACAAGCTGGCGCTGAGGGTGCTGGGGCTGGAGGAGTAGGGGGCTCCAATAATGCCTAAGTTGCGAGCGAGGTGCGATTGGGATGAAACGCTGTCAGATCTTAGCTGGTTTATGCGCCCTTCTCCCTGTGAGCTGCATCGCGCTCTATCTGGGCTTTTTCGCTGATTTTAGCGGCAAGTTGAGGTCGTTAAACGCGGACGAATTTAGCAGAATATCGGGTTGCTACGTTTGGCGTGAATACACAATTAAGGTCGAAAATTCATCCATCAAATTCCTGAAGGGCAACAAGTCCATCAGTCAAAGTTCGGCATCATATGCTAACTCGAGAGATGTCAGGGTTATATCGGATATCAGACTAGAACTCGACCC
>JARXKR010000201.1 GCA_030271565.1 Pseudomonadota bacterium | reverse complement strand
GTGTAGCACAGTTTCACTGCCTGAGCAAATCAACCCTTGGGCAGTTCGACAACCTTGATGTGCAGTTCGCGCAATGCCTTGGGTTCGGGCACCGAGGGCGCGCCCATCAGCAGGTCTTCGGCGCGCTGGTTCATCGGGAACAGCGTGATTTCGCGCAGGTTCTGAACCCCGCACAGCAGCATCACCATGCGGTCGACCCCGGCGGCCATCCCGCCGTGCGGCGGCGCGCCATACTGGAACGCGCGGTACATCCCGCCGAAGCGTTCCTCGACATCGGCTTTGGAGAGGCCAACCAGCTCGAACGCCTTGACCATCAGATCCGGGTGCTGGTTGCGGATCGAGCCCGAGGCCAGTTCATAGCCGTTGCAGACCAGATCGTACTGGTAGGCCTTGATGCTCTTGGGGTCCTGCGTCTCAAGCGCCTCGAGCCCGCCCTGCGGCATCGAGAACGGGTTGTGCGCAAAGTCGAGCGCCTTGGCTTCCTCGTCCCATTCGTAGAACGGGAAGTCGATGATCCAGCAGAACTTGAACGCCTGCATGTCGATCAGGCCCAGCTGCTCACCCACGCGGCTGCGCGCGGAACCGGCCAGCTTGGCAGCTTGCTCTGGCTTGCCCGCTGCGAAGAAAGCACCGTCGTCAGGACCAAGGCCCAGGCTGTCCCACAGCGCGGCCATCTTGTCCTCGCCGTGGTTCTTGGCGATCGGGCCGCCGAACACGCCCGCCTTGCGGGTGGCATAGCCGAGGCCAGCATGGCCCTCGCTGCGGGCCCATTCGTTCATGTCATCGAAGAACTTGCGGCTTTTCTCGGCAGTCGCCGGAGCCGGAATCACCCGCACTACCCCGCCCTCGCCGACGATCTTCTCGAACAGGCCAAAGCCTGATGCGGTGAACTCGGCTGTCACATCGCGGATAATCAGCGGGTTGCGCAGGTCGGGCTTGTCGGTGCCGAAATCGAGCATCGCCCGATCGAACGGAATACGCGGAAATTCACCCGCCTTGGTGACTGATTTACCTTCGGCGAACTTCTCGAACACGCCCGCCATCACCGGCTCCATCGTGTCCCACACTTCTTCCTGGGTGACGAAACTCATCTCGAGGTCGAGCTGGTAGAATTCGCCCGGCAAGCGGTCGGCGCGCGGGTCTTCGTCGCGGAAGCACGGTGCGATCTGGAAATAGCGATCGAACCCGGCGACCATCAGCAGTTGCTTATACTGCTGCGGCGCTTGCGGCAGCGCGAAGAACTTGCCCGGGTGGACCCGGCTCGGCACGAGGAAATCGCGCGCGCCTTCGGGCGACGATGCAGTCAGGATCGGGGTCGAATATTCGGTGAAGCCGATGTCTTCCATCTGGCGGCGAGTTTCGCGGATCACCGCGCTGCGCTTGACCAGGTTGGCATGCAGCGTTTCGCGGCGCAGGTCGAGGAAGCGGTAACGCAGGCGAATGTCTTCGGGATACTCCTGCTCGCCTGCCACCGGCAGCGGCAGCTCTTCGGCGCGGCTGAGCACGGTCGCGCTGCGGGCATAGACCTCGATCTCGCCGCTCGGCAGGTTCGGGTTGATCGTTGTGCCGCTGCGCGCCTTGACCTCACCATCGATGGTCACCACGCTTTCGAGCCGCAGTCCGTCGAGCACGGCCAGTGCCGGGCTGTCGCTGTCGGCAACGATCTGGGTCATTCCGTAGTGATCGCGCAGATCGACGAACAGCACCCCGCCGTGGTCGCGCTTGCGGTGGACCCAGCCTGACAGGCGGACGGTCTGCCCGACATCGCTCGCGCGCAGCGCGCCGCAGGTGTGGGAGCGGTAAAGATGCATCGAAACACTTTCAATTTGGCCTGCTTTGAGGCAGGGGGAAGGCGCGGCTAACAGGCGATGGCCGCGCATTTGTCAAGCCGCGGACTCGCACGGGTCCAACGAAGGGCTCGCGTCGAGCCCATACAGAAAAGAACAATGAAGATACATCCGCTAATTACCACGTCCGCCGCTCTGGCAGACTTGTGCTCGCGCCTCGCCAAAGCTGAATTCGTGTGCGTTGACACCGAATTCATGCGCGAGAATACCTTCTGGCCCGAACTGTGCCTGATCCAGATCGCCGATAGCGAGGAAGCTGCGGCGATCGATCCGCTCGCGCGCGATCTTGATATGAAGCCGCTGATGGACCTGCTGGTCGACAATGAAGACGTGCTCAAGATTTTCCATGCCGGCGGGCAGGACGTCGAGATCATCTACAACATCACCGGCAAGACTCCGCACCCGATCTTTGACACCCAGATCGCGATGATGGCGGTCAGCCAGTCGGAGCAGATCGGTTATTCGAACCTGGTCGAGAGCTGGCTCGGCACCGTGGTCGACAAGGGCGCGCGCTTTACCGACTGGTCGCGGCGCCCGCTGACCGAGCGCCAGATCGACTATGCAATCGGCGATGTTACTTATCTTTCAACGATTTTCCCCAAATTGCTCAAGCGGCTTATCAAGACCGGGCGCGGCGCTTGGCTCAATATCGAGATGGAAAAGCTCGCCGATCCGGCCAATTACCGCAACGACCCAAATCAGGCGTGGCTGCGGATCAAGGCTTCGGGACGGAACCCGACCATGCTCGGGCGGCTCAAGGCATTGGCGCACTGGCGCGAACTTGAGGCGCAGGACAAGAACATCCCGCGCGGGCGGATTGCGCGCGACGAGACAGTTGCCGATATTGCCAGCCATCCGCCCAAGGTCCAGGCCGATCTTGCAAAGGTCCGCGGGCTCTCAGCCGGGTGGAAAGACAACGAGATCGGGCGGCGGATGATGGCCGCGCTCGAAAATGCCAAGCCGATGACCGACGCCGAACTGCCCCCGCGCACGCCCCGAGGTGCGCCGCTGGGCAAGGAAGGCGCACTGGTGGCCGACCTGCTCAAGCTGCTGCTCAAGATCCGCAGCCGCGAGATCGACGTCGCGGCGCGGCTGCTCGCGCGCAGCGAAGACCTCGAATTGCTCGCGGCGGGCGTGCGCGAACTGCCGCTGCTGCAAGGCTGGCGCTATGAACAATTCGGCAAGGACGCGCTCGACCTGGTCGAGGGCAAGATGGCCTTCGCGGTGGTCAACGGCCGGCTCAAGATGACCCACGTCGATGACGCCAAGGTCGCAGAAGCCGCGGCCAACGACGATGCGCCGGAAGAAGTGCTGCTGGGCGACGATCCGGAGTGAGCACCTACCTGCCCACGCTCAAACAGCTGCAATACCTGGTTGCACTGCATGAGCATGGACACTTTGGCCGCGCCGCTGCCGCGTGTTTCGTTTCGCAGTCCACGCTTTCCGCCGGGCTGCGCGATCTGGAGACGCTGCTCGGCGTGGTGCTGGTCGAACGGACCAAGCGCGCAGTGCGGTTTACGCCGCTCGGCAACGCGGTGGTGGCAAAGGCACATCGATTGCTGCGCGAGGCCGAAGAGCTGTCCGACATGGTCCGCACCGCTGGACAGCCGCTCACGGGCGAAGTGCGGATGAGCGTGATCCCGACCATCGCACCCTTTCTTCTCCCGCGGATGCTGCCTCGGCTGCGGCGCGAGCGTCCCGCACTCAAGCTCTATCTGCGCGAGGAGCCCAGCGCGGCGGCGATGGAATCGCTCCACCACGGGCGCAGCGACTGCGTGCTGCTCGCGCTGCCCTTCCCCACTGGCGAAGTCGAGAAGGAGACGATCGAGCTCGACGCGCTCTATGTTGCCTTTCCCAAGGATGACCCGCGCGATCCGCCCGCCGAGATCGATCCCGCACTGATCGATGAAAACCGGCTGCTGCTGCTGGAAGACGGGCACTGCCTCAAGGAACACGCGCT
>JARXKR010000200.1 GCA_030271565.1 Pseudomonadota bacterium | reverse complement strand
ACGCGGGCTGCGAGCATGGATGAAGCGGCTCAGCACTTCCTTGCCGGTGCCCGTCGGTCCTCCGATCAGCACGGGGATTTCGCTGACCGCCAGCCGATCGGCCAGCGCCAGCACTGATAGCGTCTCGGGATCGGCGGCGATCGGCGTGCCCGGTGCGGCGAGCATAGCAAGCAGTGCCGCAAGCGCGGCGTCGCTGGTCGGGTCTTTATAACTCAGCGCGAAGTGCCCGCGCGGTCCTTCGCGGCGCAGCTGGTTGCGGGTGGTGCGTTCAAGGCTGACGCTGGGGCCGGGTCCCGGGGGTGCGGGTTCACCAGCACAGCGCAGAGCAGGCTGCGCGCCCGCAATGCCCGATCCGATAATCGCCGCAGCGCGCTGGACCAGCGGCGCGTGCCGCCGTTCCATACTGTCATTGTGCATCGCAGCAATCATTTTCGGACCCCCCGGTTAACCATGCTTCGGGGAGACTTGTGCACGCAGAACGTCGAACGCATCGGTAATTTAAGGCCTCGCGTAAACCCCTATGGCTGCGCTGGGTGCCGCCTTGGCCGGCCCTTAACATTCCCCGACTTGCGCCGCTCTAGGGCTTGGCAGCCGCGACGGATGGTCCGCACGGCTGATCCACCGGACTATTCACGGGAGCCTATTCATGACTGTCATCAACACCAATATCAGCGCGATCCGCGCCGCCAACGCCTCCACCGCCGCCGCCAAGATGCTCGGCACCGCAATGGAGCGCCTATCGACCGGCAAGCGCCTCAATAGCGCCAAGGACGACGCCGCCGGCCTCGCCATCGCCACCAGCATGACCGCGCAGGTCAAAGGGATGAACCAGGCGATCCGCAACTCGAACGACGGCATTGCGCTGGCGCAGACCGCAGAAGGTTCGCTGGGCGAAGTGACCAACATGCTGCAGCGGGTGCGCGAACTGGCGGTCCAGTCGTCTTCGGGCACCTATCAGGACGCTACCGATCGCACCTACATGCAGAAGGAGGTCGACCAGCTAACCTCGCAGATCGGCCAGGTCATCACCAACACCAAGTTCAATGGTGTGGTGCTGTTCGATGGTTCGACTGCCACCGTAAAGGTCCAGTCAGGCGCAAATGCTGCCGACACGGTCAACCTGACGATGGCCAATCTGACCACTCTGGCAGCCAGCGGTGGCGTAGCCGGTTCGTACAACGTTTCGACTGCTACTGGGGCTAATACGCTGCTGGGTACGCTCGATACCGAACTCAATTCGATCTCGAGTTCGCGCGCCGCGCTTGGTGCCGGGCAAAACCGCCTCGAATCGGTGGTCAACAACCTGATCAGCAATGCCACCAATCTCGCCGACGCGCGCAGCCGGATCGAAGATGCCGACTATTCGGCCGAAACGACCGCGATGGCCAAGGCGCAGATCCTTAGCCAAGCATCGACCGCGATGATTGCGCAGGCCAACCAGAGCCAGCAGAACGTCCTGTCGCTGCTGCGTTAAGCTACGCAATCCATCCCCCGCCTGACTTCGGTCAGGCACGGCCCGGCGGTTCCCTTTACCGCCGGGCCATTTGCGTTGCGCGCCTATCGACAGAAGCGGCGGGGCGCGGCATCATCGGGTCGATGGCCGGACTGGACAAATTGGCAGGTGTGCTGCTCGGACTGACCGCGATCGCGGCTCCCCCGGCATTTGCGCAGGCCGATCCGGCACCGCCTCCGCTCCCGGCGCAAGTGACCACCGCCGCCAGCCTTGCGCCAAGCAACAGCGTGCACTGCGTCTACGACCAGCTGTCGACCGACGACCGCGAGATGGCGCTGCTGCTGTTCGAGCGCGAGGTGATGGCCGGAGTCAAATTTCATGCCGGATCGCGCAACCTCAAGGTGATCGACCGGCTGGTCGACGAAGCCCGGGCCAAATGTTCGCAGCCCTACGCCTGGTCAAGCGGGCGCACCGAAGCGGCGATTGCCTATGCGATGAACGAACTTATGAGCGAGGGCATCTCGCAGGCGCTCGAAGCCAAGGGCCACGGCACCGCGCAGATCGAGGACTATTACGCCAAGCACCGCAGCGAACTGGCCGGACTGACCGCGATCGAGGGCAGCAGGGCCGACGCATTTCGCAGCTACCTGTTCGATCAGGGCTGGGCCAAAGGCGAAACCTCGACGCTGGGCATCGGTGAATTCTACCTGGAGTCGCTGCTCACCCGCGATCACCAAGCGCAGTCATTCGCCGCTGCGGCGGTCCACCCGCTCGCGCTGACCAGCCAGCCTAAGCCGCGCCGTCCGCCATCTCGGGCAAAGTCAGCAAGGCGCGGTAAGCCTTGATCCGCTTCTTCGCCGGGAGCTGGTCGATTGCCTCGAAGATCTGGAACCCCAGCCGGCAGCTCGCCGAAGTCGACTTGATGTCGGTCGCAAGGTAGCTTTTGACCATCAGCGGCACGACATCGCGGTCGAATATCTTGCGCGCATCGTCGATGCTCAGCACCTTGGCCGGCCCGGGCGCGCTGAACAGGTCGATCAGCAGCGCATCCTCGGTGCTTTCGAAGGCGCCGTCCATCGGGTCGATCGCGCCAGCGTTGTCGTCGAGCGTTTCCTTGCACATCGGATAGTCGCGCAGGCGTTGGCCGCGCGCCGAATCCGCATAAAGCGACAGCGTCCGGTCGAGGATCGGATCGCTCGCGGCGGCGAGCAGCGGCCAGGCTGCGAGCACGATTGCGGCGCGGCCCGAACTGATCGCCTCGTCGAGCCCGCTGCCGCTATTGGCGCGCCGCCAGGCATCGTTGAGGCCCGTGGCATAAGCCGCAGGCAGCGCACTGCGCGCCGCGCGCCACATCGGCCGGTCCTCCAGCATCGCCGCAATTTCGGCGCGGCTGTGGCTGCCGGTGGGCGGCGCAACCTCGGATCGCTGGGCATGGCGGGTGATCACATGCGCTGCGCTCAGCTCGGCCGGGGTGGGCAGCCACATGTCCTCGTGCCCGCGCGCTAATGCCTTGGCGATGAAGGGCTGGTCGATACCGGCCTGCTCATAGGCCAGCCGCAACGTATCGTTGCCATTGATGCCGAACACCGAGAGCGGTGAGAGGTGGCGGGTGCTCGCCGCGGCAATCGCGGAGGTCTCGCCGCTATCGTCGACCCCGACCGCCTGATGAAAGCCCAGCTCGCCTTCGGGCCCGAGCACGCGCTCGCGCCCGGAGACGAACACCTGGGTGCAGGCCGAGGCGCAGTATTGCTCGACGTAGGTATCGAGGTGCCGCTTGCGCACCAGCGCGGCGATCAGCCGGCCCTCGATGGTCAGCCCGCCGGGCGAGGCAAGATACACCGTCCTCACTCGGGGCGCCCCCAGCAGCAGTGCATCGAAGCGCAGGAAGCTGTCGTCCATAATCGGACCGACGATATAGACGACGGTGCCGTCAGCCGAGAGAAAGATGAGCGCGTTTTCCTTGGCCGGTGCTGTAACTGCGGGTGCGGTGATTGGCGGCGGGGTTGGTGCCGCCTCGCTCGGACCAGCGAGCAGAGCAAGCAAGGCCAACCCAGCGCAGGCATGAAAGGTCAGGCGGGCAGCCATACAGCGAAAGATGTCAGAACCCGGCGCGGCTGGAAAGAACTTCGCTGCACCGTTCATTGCGGCGCGACAAAACCCAGCCGTGCTGCGGCCGCGATCAGGTCGGTGCGGCGGTGCGGGGCAAGCCGCTCGGCGCGTTGCTGATAGACCTCGACCAACGCCGGACCCGCCTTGGCCGGACTGCCCGCATCGAACGGCGGGGCGGGATCGTATTCGAGCGCGAGCTGGACCGCGCGGGCGTGGTCATCACCCGCGATCCGCGCCATCAGCGCCAGCGCGAAGTCGAT
>JARXKR010000019.1:13562-20364 GCA_030271565.1 Pseudomonadota bacterium | reverse complement strand
GTCCGCTAACCGCGCCAGCTTCATCGACACGGATTCGATAATCTGCCTGGCCATCAAGGGCTGCCACGGCTGGTTGACGTGTCTTTACCAAGGAGACGAAAATGCCCAAGCTCAAGACGAAGAGCGGCGTCAAAAAGCGCTTCAAGCTCACCGCCACCGGCAAGATCAAGCACGGTGCGGTTGGCAAGCGGCACCGATTGATGAGCCACAATGCCAAGTACATCCGCCAGCACCGGCGCACCGACACGATCTCCGACGCTGATGCGAAGACGATCAAGAAGTGGGCACCTTACGGTCTGGGTTGAGCGGTTCCCACGCGGGCAATCGCATCATCGAAATTTCGGAGTACTGAGAAATGGCAAGAGTTAAACGGGGTGTCACCACCCGCGCCAAGCACAAGCGGATCCTCGAACAGGCCGCCGGCTATCGTGGTCGCCGCAAGAACACCATCCGCGTTGCGCGGCAGGCGGTCGAAAAGGCCGGCCAGTATGCGTACCGCGATCGCAAGGTAAAGAAGCGGTCGTTCCGCGCCCTGTGGATTCAGCGCATCAACGCTGCGGTTCGCGCCGAGGGCATTACCTATTCGCAGTTCATCCACGGCACCAAGCTCGCCGGGATCGAACTCGACCGCAAGACCATGGCCGATCTGGCGATGAACGAAAGCGCGATCTTCGCCACCGTCATCGCTTCGGCAAAGTCAGCCCTTCCGGCCTGACCTAATCGCCTTGGCGCTGCGAAAAGGGCGCGGATCGCATCGCCGGTCCGCGCCCTTTTCCTGTGTGAAAACGGCACCTTGCGCTAGCTGCTGTCCTCAGGCACTCTACGACGGCTGTGACGCCAGTTCAGCTGGCAGGGGGTTAGGGTTTCATGCTGAGCAAGCCGCTCGACGGCGCGGTAGCGGTACGGTTCTTCATGCCGTCGCCCGCGCTCGCGCCCTATATTTCAACCTATTACCTGACCGAAGTGAGCTTGGCCGCCGGCGAAGCGGTTGAAGACTGGCTCCATCCCGAATGGGCCAACCTGCGGTTTTCGAACGGTGGCGAATGGAGTTCGGCGCTGGGCGACGCGCCGCTTGAGCCCATGCCCGGCGCGATCCTGACCGGGCCGACCAGCCAGGCTGCACACTTCCGGCTGGGCGGCGGCATCCGTGCCTGGGGGATCGGGCTGCTTCCGCTCGGCTGGCTCAGGTTGCTCGGGGTGCCCGCCAGCAATTATGTCGACCGCACGGTGCCCGTTGCCGGCGAACCTTGCTGCGCACCGTTCGCTGCCCTGCCCGCGGCGGTCTTTACCGGCACTCCCAACCCCGCCGACGAGGCCGCCCGGATCGACGCTTACCTGCTCGATCTGCTCGGCCGCGCTGCGCCGCACGAGGACGAACAGCGCATCCGCACCGCGCACGGGGGGCTGATCGATGAGGACATGACCTCGGTGACCGATCTGGCGCATCGACTGGGCATTTCCTCGCGCTCGCTCGAACGGCTCAGCCTCAAGGCTTTCGGTTTTTCGCCCAAGTTGCTGCTGCGCCGCCAGCGCTTCCTGCGCAGCCTCGCTCAGTTCATGCTCGATCCTTCGCTGACCTGGATCAGGACGCTCGACTTCCAATACGTCGACCAGGCGCATTTCGTCCGCGATTTCCGCCGCTTCATGGCGATGAGCCCGCGCCACTATGCCGCGCTCGATCACCCGGTGCTGCGCGCGGCAGCGCAAGGCCGCAGTGCGGCGGCAGGAGCGGCGGTCCAGGCGCTTCACCGACCCTAGAGCAGCCCCTTGCCCTGAACGCAGGGCTGCGACACACTAGCCCGGCGCTGTGGTTTGTTTGCTTGGGGGTCGAGGTGCCTGAGAATTGTCGTAATTCATCTCCCGGCCCCCCGGTCGAGCTTAGCTTTTTCATGCCGTCCGAGCCGCTGCGGCCCTATATTTCTTCGTTCTACATGATGGACGCGCGGCTCGCCGAGGGGCAGCGGATCGAGGATTGGCTGCTGCCCGAATGGGCCAGTCTGCGCATGGCGCAAAGCGGCCTCTGCACCGCCGGGATCGTGCCGCATCCTCCCGAACCGCGCGCCGGAATGATGGCCTCCGGACCAACCAGCTACGCCACGCGAATTTCGATCGGCAGTGCCCGCATCTGGGGGATCGGCATTTTGCCGCTTGGCTGGTCGCGCTTCGTCTCAGCGCCGGCGGCGCAATTCGCCGACCGGATCAGCGATGCTGCCATCGAGCCAGCCTGGGCCGCGCTGTCTCCGATCTACGATCTCGTCTTTGCGGGCAGTCCGAGCCCGGGCCTTGCCGCAGAGCGGCTGGAGGGCCACTTCACTTCGCTCCTTGCGGCGAGCAAGCCCGGCGAGGACGAGGCACGCATCCGGACCACGCACCGCCTTTTGATCGACGAGCAGTTCGGCGCGGTCGGCGATCTCGCCGATCATCTGGGCCTTTCCTCGCGCACGCTCGAGCGGTTCTGCCTCAAGGCGTTCGGCTTTTCGCCCAAGCTGTTGCTGCGGCGCCAGCGCTTTACCCGCAGCCTTGCCCGGTTTCTGCTCAACCCGACCCATACCTGGACCAGCATGCTCGATGATCACTACGTCGATCAGGCCCATTTCGTGCGCGATTTCCGGCGGTTCATGGGGATGAGCCCGAGCGCCTATGCGCAGGCCCCGCATCCGATGCTGGCTGCTACGGCGCGGGCGCGCGATGCGGCAGTGGGCGGTGCGGTGCAGGCGCTGCACCGGCCCTGAATCGGTTAACCAAGCTCCCACCTTGCCAAGCCGCTGCCGTCATGCAACCTGTCGTCTGCAACCATAACTCGAAGCGGGGAAACTTCGGTGTCGCCAAACAACCATGTCGGCGTGCGGTTCTATCCGCCTCCCGAAGATTTGCGTCGCTACTTCACAACCTTCTACCTTGCGGACTTCGATCCAGGTGCGGCGGAGTACGTCAGCGATGCGCTCCAGCCCGAATGGGCCGGACTGCGGTTTTTCCAGGATCGCGGCCCCCGCGCCTGGGTCGATGGCGGAACCCCGCTTGATAATCCCAAGTTCTTTGCCAGCGGGCCCAGCTCGCGTCCGATCCATTTCAACATGCCGCGCACCCGGATGTGGGGGATCGGCCTCCTGCCGCTCGGCTGGGCGCGCTTCGTGCGCCAGTCGGCAAGTGACTGGGCCAATGTGATCTGCGACGGCGCGGCCGAACCGAAGCTGGCCTCGTTCATGCCGCTGGCCGAGACATTGTTCGATGGCCGTGACGACGAAGCGGCGGAACTCGGCCGCATTATGGCTTTTTTCCGCACGATCGACGCTCCCGCCCCGGTCGATGAGAAGCGCATTGTGGCGGTCCACGCCGCGCTGGTCGACGAGGGACTGACCACGGTCAGCGAATTGGTCGAGCGGGTCGCGGCAAGCCAGCGCACGGTTGAGCGCATTTGCGACCGCCATTTCGGGTTCTCGCCCAAGCTCCTGCTACGCCGCCAGCGGTTCATGCGCAGCCTCGCGCAATTCATGCTCGATCCCACCCTCAAATGGATCGGGGCGATGGACAGCCACTACCACGATCAGGCCCAGTTCGTGCGCGACTTCCGCGAATTCATGGGCGTGAGCCCGCGCGAATATGCCGCCACCCCGCACCCGATCCTGGCCCCGATCATGCAAGAGCGGAACCGGGTTTTTGGCCAGGCCGCGCAAACGCTCGATCGTCCCGATCGCGACGATCCCAGGGCCGCCTGAGTGCGCATTGCGATTTTGGGCGTACCTGCCTAAGAAACAGCCACAAATACTTACCCCCATTTCGTCATTCCCGCGCAGGCGGGAACCCATCTCCGGGCCGAGCCGAATGCACGCAGACTTTGCCCCGATGGTATACCTGTTGGCGTCGCATAAGAACGGAACGCTCTATGTCGGCGTAACCTCGAACTTGCTGGCACGGCTTCACCAACACCGTGAGGGCTTGCTTGAAGGTTTCACCAAGGACTACGGGGTGCATCGCCTGGTCTGGTTCGAGCATCATGCCACGATGGATCATGCAATTATACGTGAGAAACGAATCAAGAAATGGAACAGGCCTTGGAAGATCAGACTGATCGAGGAGTCGAATCCGGACTGGCGCGATCTGGTTTGCGATCTGGGCTATGCACCGTTGCCGTCGCGGCGGATTGGTTGAGGCTTGAGCAGGAGATGGGTTCCCGCCTGCGCGGGAATGACGAAAGATGATTGAAGAGAACACCCTTCCGGCACTGGCAGAAATTGAATGCGCCGCGACCCTCGAAGCGCTCGAAGGGCTTCGTGTTAGGACGCTGGGCAAGTCGGGATCGATCACCACATTGGTCAAAACATTGGGCGCGATGTCCGATGAGGAACGCAGGACCAAGGGGCCCCTTATCCACGCGATCAGAACGACGGTTGCTGATGCCATAACCGCCCGCAAAGCAGCGCTCGAACAGGCCGCACTGGCCGCGCAGCTGAGCCGTGATACGCTCGACCTCACGCTGCCCGCCCCCGAGCAGCCGCGCGGCTCGATCCACCCGGTGAGCCAGGTGATGGACGAGCTCGCCGAGATTTTCGCCGACATGGGCTTCGCGGTCGCCACCGGCCCGGAGATCGAGGACGACTGGCACAACTTCACCGCACTCAACATCCCCGAAAGCCATCCGGCGCGGGCGATGCACGACACCTTCTACTTCCCCGACAAGGATGACGAAGGCCGCGCGATGCTGCTGCGCACGCACACCAGCCCGGTGCAGATCCGCTCAATGCTGCAGCACGGCGCGCCGCTCAGGATCATCGCTCCGGGGCGGGTCTATCGCTCGGATTCGGACGCCACCCACACCCCGATGTTCCACCAGGTCGAAGGGCTGGTGATCGACAAGGGGATTCACCTCGGCCACCTCAAGTGGACGCTCGAGACCTTCCTGAAGGCCTTCTTCGAGCGCGAAGATATCGTGCTGCGGCTGCGCCCGAGCTACTTCCCGTTCACCGAGCCTTCGGTCGAAGTCGATGTCGGCTTCGCGCTGGCCGGCGGCAAACGCGTTCTCGGCGGCAGCGGTGACGCGCCGGGGCATGGCTGGATGGAACTGCTCGGCTCGGGCATGGTCAACCGCAAGGTGATCGAAGCCGGCGGGCTCGATCCCGATGAGTGGCAGGGCTTCGCCTTCGGGGTCGGGGTCGACCGGCTGGCGATGCTCAAATACGGGATGGACGATCTGCGCGCCTTCTTCGATGGCGATGTACGGTGGCTGGCGCATTACGGCTTCTCGCCGTTCGATGTCCCGACCTTGTCGGCAGGCGTGGGGACAGCGGCATGAAGTTCTCGCTCAGCTGGCTCAAAGAGCACCTCGAAACTTCGGCTAACGCGGAAGAAATTTCAGCAAAACTCAACGCCATCGGGCTCGAGGTCGAAGGGGTCGAGAACCCCGCCGAGCGGCTCGCCGGGTTCACCGTTGCCCGCGTGATCAGCGCCGAGCCGCATCCGAATGCGGACAAGCTCAAGGTGCTGAGCATCGATACCGGAACAGGCACCCCGCTGCAGGTCGTCTGCGGCGCGCCCAACGCGCGCGCGGGGCTGATAGGCGTACTCGGCACCCCGGGCGCAATTGTCCCCGGCGGCGGCTTCGAGCTGAAAGTCAGCGCGATCCGCGGGGTCGAATCGAACGGCATGATGTGCTCGGTGCGCGAGCTTGAGCTGGGCGACGAGCACGACGGCATCCTTGAACTGCCCGCCGATGCACCGGTCGGCATGGCCTTCGCCGATTATCAGGGCAGCGACCCGGTGTTCGACGTTTCGGTCACTCCGAACCGCCAGGATTGCATGGGCGTGCGCGGGATCGCCCGCGATCTCGCCGCGGCTGGCCTTGGCACGCTGCGCCCGCTGGCCGAGGTCTATCGCATGGCTGTGCTCGAACCGGTCGCCGGTACCGATCCCGCGCCTGATGTCGCCACCAACGATCCCGAAGGCTGCCCGGCGTTCTTCGCGCAGGCCGTGTCGGGCGTAACCAACGGCACCGCGCCCGAATGGATGCGCAGCAAATTGGCGGCGATCGGGCAGAAGCCGATCTCGATGCTGGTCGATATCACCAACTTCATCTCGGTCGATCTCGGCCGCCCGCTGCACGTTTACGACCGCGCCAAGCTTTCCGGACCCCTTGTGGCGCGGCGGGCGAAGGACGGCGAGCAAGTCGAAACGCTCAACGGCAAGACCTACACCCTTGACGCGACCATGACCGTGATCGCCGATGATGCGATGGTCCACGATATCGGCGGGATCATGGGCGGCGCGCATTCGGGGGTCTCGCCCGAAACTACCGAAGTGCTGATCGAATGCGCGTACTTCGATCCTGACCACATCGCCCGCACCGGGCAGAAGCTCGGCCTGACCAGCGATGCGCGCCAGCGGTTCGAACGCGGGGTCGATCCGGCGTTCCTGGGCGATGGCCTCGCGATCGCCACCAAGCTGGTGCTCGAACATTGCGGCGGGACGGCATCGGCAATCACCCGCGCCGGTCAGCCGCCGCTGGAGCCGCGCGCCATCGCTTACGATACCGGGCTGTGCGAGCGGCTGGGCGGGATTGCGGTCGCTGCCGACGAGCAACGGGCGATTCTTGGACGGCTCGGCTTCTCCGTGAGTACCGATTGGCAGGTCACCGTTCCCACCTGGCGCCGCGACATCGACGGGCCGCCCGATCTGGTCGAGGAAGTCGTGCGCATTCACGGGCTCGACAAGGTCACCAGCGTGGCTTTGCCCCGCGCAGACGGCATCGCCCGCCCCACCGCGACCCCGGCGCAGAAGCTCGAACGCAAGGTCCGCCGCGCGGCTGCTG
>JARXKR010000019.1:0-13462 GCA_030271565.1 Pseudomonadota bacterium | reverse complement strand
ATCGAAGTTACGCTGCAACCGGGCGAGAAGAGCTACGACGAAGCCCAGCTCAAGGCGATGGCCCAGCGGATAACTGCGGCGGCTGCGAAACTGGGCGCGGTCCTGCGGGGTTAAAGCGGCGGGCTTGGAATCGCACTACCAACCCTCTCCCCGTTGGGGAGAGGTAGCGCAGCTTGCCCCTTCAGGGGCTAGCGAAGCTGGGAGTGGGGGTACGACAGCGCAAGGTTGGAACCCCCTCTCCAACTCCGGCTAGCGGGCACGCCCGCAAGCCTGCGTATCCTCTCCCCGACGGGGAGAGGGGGGTGATGATCGGCATTCAAGTATCCCGCATCAAAGTCTGCGCGAAAGCTCCAGCACCTTCGCATATAGTTCAGGCGTCGCGCTGCTGCGCACCAGCATGACTGCATGGGTGAGCCGCACCCGCCGGTCGGCGCTGCCCTTGGCGATCAGGTCGAGATGTTCAGCGGCAATCCGCTGGCTCGCGCCGGGCTGGCCGGTGACTGCCCCGACCAGCAATGAGGCTAGGTGGTGCTGCCCGGGGTCAGCGTCAAGTCGCTTCTGGCGGCGGTGGTTGAACAGCCACAGCATGCCCGCGAAGGCCAGGATTGCCGCGAAATAGAGGCTCATCGAAGAGACCCGAACCTCACCCGCACTGGCCGCGGTGGAGCAATTTGTGGTCGGCCAGCACCAGCGCCATCATCGCCTCGACCACCGGCACGCCGCGGATGCCGACGCAGGGGTCATGGCGGCCCTTGGTGCGGATTTCGGTCGCATTGCCTTCGCGGTCGATGGTTTCCACCGGGGTCAGGATCGAGCTGGTCGGCTTGAACGCGACGCGGACCTTGACCGGCTGGCCGGTGCTGATCCCGCCCGCGATCCCGCCGGCATGGTTGGCGGTGAAAACGGGTCCTGCGTTACCGGGCCGCATCGGATCGGCATTGCCCTCGCCGCTCAGCCGCGCGGCGGCGAAGCCATCGCCAATCTCCACGCCCTTGACCGCATTGATCCCCATCATCCCAGCGGCCAGATCGGCATCGAGCTTGGCATAAATCGGTGCACCCCAGCCGGCCGGAACTCCGGTCGCGACGCATTCGACCACCGCACCGAGCGACGAGCCCGCCAGCCGCGCCTCGTCGACCAGCTTTTCCCAACGCACAGCGGCGACCGGATCGGGGCAGAAGAACGGATTGCGGCCGATTTCATTGGCGTCGAAATTGGCCGGATCGATGGCATCACCGCCGATTTCCGCAACCCAGCCGATCACCACGACTTCGGGGATGACCAGCCGCGCCACCGCGCCCGCCGCGACCCGCGCCGCGGTTTCGCGCGCCGAGCTGCGCCCGCCGCCGCGATAATCGCGCAGGCCATACTTCGCATCATAGGCATAGTCGGCATGGCCCGGGCGATAGGCCTTGGCGACTTCGGAATAGTCTTTCGGGCGCTGATCGACGTTCTCGATCATCAGGCTTATGGGCGTGCCGGTGGTCTGGCCCTCGAACGTACCCGACAGGATCCGCACCCTATCGGGCTCCTGCCGCTGGGTGGTGAATTTCGATTGCCCGGGGCGGCGCGCATCGAGGAACGGCTGGATCTTGTCCTCGCTCAAAAGGAGTCCCGGCGGGCAGCCATCGACCACCGCGCCCAGCGCCGGCCCGTGGCTTTCGCCCCAGGTGGTAAAACGCAACATGCGGCCAAAGGTGTTGACGGACATGCCAAAGGCTTTGCCGCCTGATTGCGCGCCTGTCCACATCCGGTTTAGGAGGTGCCCCATGTTCGTGGTGGTCTTTCGCAATCGCAAGCGCGCCGACATCGATGGCGCGGCCTATGGCGCGGATGCCGACCGGATGGAGGCAATGGCGCGTGCGCTACCCGGCTTCATCTCGTTCAAAAGTTACACCTCGGGCGACGGCGAGGTGATCGCGCTGTCAGAATGGGCCGATGCCGACGCCGCGCGCGCCTGGGGCAGTCAGCCCGATCATGCGCTGGTCCAGGCCAAGGGCCGCGCCGACTACTACCAGGATTATACGCTCTACACCTGCGACCAGCCGCGCACGCATCGTTACGAGCGGCACGGCGGATGAGCATGACGCTTTACGGCATACCAAACTGCGACACGGTCAAGAAGGCGCGCGACTGGCTCGGTACGCGCGGGGTGGCCTACACTTTCCACGACTACAAGAAGCTGGGCGCGGACACTGCGAAGTTGGCTGAATGGGTCGAGGCGGCGGGGTGGGAGCAAGTCCTCAATCGCGCCGGAACGACCTTCCGCAAGCTGCCCGATGCTGACAAGCAGGACCTCGATGCAGCCAAGGCCGTGGCGCTAATGGCGACCAATCCGTCATGCATCAAGCGCCCGGTGGTCGAACATCCCGGCGGGCTGCTGGTCGGGTTCAAGCCTGAGGAATGGGCCGGGGCGCTGGCGTGAGCAGCAGCTGGACCGAGATTGCCGGCGCGGTGCTGGGACTGATCCAGATCGTGCTGCTGGTGCGCCGCTCGGTGTGGAATTTCCCGGTGGCGATGGCGATGGTCACGCTGATCGGGTTCACCCTGTTCGAAGCCCGGCTCTATTCGGAAAGCGGGCTGCAGGCGTTCTTCTTCGTGGTCAACGCGCTTGGCTGGTACCAGTGGAGCCGGGTTCGCGGCGACGATAGCGCAGTCCCGGTCGGCTGGATGAGCACCGCTGCGCGGCTGCAATGGGCAGCGATCACGGTCCTGCTTAGTGTCTCGCTCGGCTGGGTGATGCAGCGTTTCACCAACGCGGCACTGCCCTTCGCCGATTCGGCCGTGACCGGGGCGAGCATCGCAGCGCAATTGCTGCTCAACAACCGCAAGATCGAAAACTGGGTTTTGTGGGTGGCAATCGACGTCGTTTCGATCGGACTTTACCTCTATCGCGACCTGTTCTTTCTCGCAGTCCTCTACGTTGCATTCCTGGTCATCTCGGTTATCGGATTGCGCCAATGGTCCCGGGTCGCCCGGGCAGATAAACAAAACAGGTCCACATGATTACGGTATGTTTCCACGGTGCGGAAAGCACCGGAAAGTCGGTTCTGGCCGACAAATTGGCTCAGGAATTCGGTTGCACCTGGGTCCCCGAATACGGCCGGACCTATTGCGAGGAACGCGGCACCGATCTGGACATGGCGGACTTGCTGGCGATTGCCGAGGGGCAGGCGATGGCGGTCAAGGCGGCCCGCGCCGGGCATCCCAAACTGCTGCTGCTCGATACCGACCAGCTGATGACTGCGGCTTGGGCCGAAATGCTGTTCGGCGAGGTGCCGGGCGAGCTGACCGCCTATCCCAAGGCCGACCTCTACCTGCTGTTTACCCCCGATGTGCCGTGGATCGACGATGGCACGCGGTTCTTCGGCAAGGGACCGCTGCGCAGCCGCTTCGCCGCTTTGGCCGAAGCGGTGCTGGTCCGCGCCGGGGTGCGCTACATGACGATTTCGGGCGGCTGGGTCGAGCGCGAGAAAGCGGCGCGCGCGGCGCTGACCACGCTGATGGCGACGAAAGCGGTCTGGCCCACCAAGTGAGTTTGGCTTGACCGGCGGCCGGTTTCGCGCTTCGCTGGCGTGCGGAATTCTGGGAGGTAACCGGTGGACTTCTTCAAAGCACTAATACCGGGCGCGATCCTGACCTTTGTGGTCTCAATGGTGATGGGCCGGGCGCACAGCACCGGCGGCTGGCTGCAAATCCAGCATTACTTCATTCAGGGGCACGGCATTTACTGGTCGTGGGTTTTGCTCGCGATCGGCACCGGGCTCGCCTGGATGATCATGGCCATCACCCCGAAATAGTCGCGCTGACGATGTAATTGAGCGCAAAGTCGCTCGACAGATGCAGGCCTTTGCCCGGTGACCACGCAATCCCTTGGGGCTGGCCCATCGTCAGGCCCGCCTCTGACAACAGGTCGCACAATTCATCCGGCGTGACGAACTGGTCCCAATGATGCGTGCCGCGCGGGATCATGCCGCTGCGCTCGGCCGCCTCGACCAGCAGCAGCCGCGAGCGCGCGGTGCGGTTGGGAGTGGACAGGATCATCAGCCCGCCCGGGGCCAGCGCCGCGCGCAAGGCGGCGATGAACGCAGCCGGATCGGACACATGCTCGAGCACCTCGAGCGAGGTGACGAGGTCATAGCCGCTCAGCCCGAGCTCGCCGATGTCGCCGCATTGGTAATCGATAGCCAGTCCGGCCCCAGCGGCATGCGCGCTTGCCGCCACGATGTTTTCAGCCGCCGCGTCCACCCCGGTCACCGCCGCGCCGAGCCGCGCCAACGGCTCGCACAGCAATCCTGCCCCGCACCCGACATCGAGCGCGCGCTTGCTCGCCAGCGGCCGCACTGAACGCGAATCACCGGCCCAGTGCCTGTCGATCGCCGAACGCACGAACCCCAGCCGCACCGGGTTCAAACGGTGGAGCATCGCCGACGAGCCCTTGGGGTCCCACCACTCGGCCGCCAATGTGCCGAAATGCGCCGCTTCAGCTGCGCGGATGGTACTGGTCGAACTTGCATTAGCCATGACCCGACCCTAACAGGGCGCCCGCTGCAGGGCGAGCGGTTCTGTCGGCAATATTGTTGCGCAAAGGGCGGAATTGCACGTGGGTCGGATCGTGATGAAATTCGGCGGGACTTCGATGGCCGGGTCCGAGCGGATCCGCCGGGTCGCCAATATCGTGCGCCGCCAGCAGGCCGCCGGGCATGAGGTTGCCGTCGTGGTTTCGGCGATGGCAGGCGAGACCGACCGGCTGGTCACCTTCTGCCGCGAAGCCAATCCGCTTTACGATCCGGCCGAATACGATGTGGTGGTGGCGAGCGGCGAACAGGTCACCGCCGGGCTGCTGGCGATGACCTTGCAGGCGCTCGGCTGCCAAGCGCGCTCATGGCTCGGCTGGCAGCTGCCGGTGCATACCGACGGCGCGCACGCCAAGGCGCGGATCGAGGGCCTCGGCAGCGACGAACTGCTCGCGAGCATGGCGAGCGGCGTGGTCGCGGTGATTCCGGGGTTTCAGGGGCTCTCGGACGATGGCCGCCTGACCACGCTCGGACGCGGCGGCTCGGACACCTCGGCGGTCGCGGTCGCAGCCGCGATTGGGGCCGAACGCTGCGATATCTACACCGACGTCGACGGGGTCTATACCACCGATCCCAGGATCGTCGCCAAGGCCCGCAAGCTGAAGTACGTGACCTATGAGGAAATGCTCGAACTCGCCTCGGTCGGCTCAAAAGTCCTGCAGACCCGCTCGGTCAGCCTGGCGATGAAGGAGGGGGTGCGGGTGCAGGTGCTCTCCAGCTTCATCGACGACGACGCCACCCCCGCCGATCAAATCCCCGGCACCATGATCGTCTCGGACGAAGAACTCGAAGGATTGGATATGGAACGCCAGCTGATCACCGGCATCGCCGCCGACAAGAACGAAGCCAAGATTATCCTGACCCGCGTGCCCGATCGGCCCGGAGCGGTGGCGACGATCTTCGGGCCATTGGCGGCAGCGAGCATCAACGTCGACATGATCATCCAGAACGTCGGACGCGACAAGGGCGAGACCGACGTCACGTTCACGGTTCCCGGAGCGGACCTGCTGCGCGCGCAGACCTTGCTCGAGGCGCAGAAGGAAGCGATCGGGTTCAACCGGATCATCACCGACGGCAAAGTCGCCAAGATCTCGGTCGTCGGGGTCGGCATGCGCAGCCACGCCGGCGTTGCGGCATTGATGTTCCGCAGCCTCGCCGACCGCGGGATCAACATCCAGGCGATCAGCACCAGCGAGATCAAGATCTCGGTGCTGATCGACGAGGACGAAACCGAACTCGCGGTGCGCGTGCTGCATTCGGCCTATGAGCTGGATGCGGTAGACTAGTCCCCGCCGCCGAAGCAGCGGGGACCAGTAAATCAGGCCAGGTCGAAGCGGTCGGCGTTCATCACTTTGGTCCAGGCCGCGACGAAGTCGCGCGCGAACTTCACCTCGTGGCCCTTCTCGGCGTAGACTTCCGCTACCGCGCGCAGTTCCGAGTTCGATCCGAACACCAGATCGGCCCGGCTGGCGCGCCAGCTCTCGCCGCCGCTCGCACGGTCGGTGGCGACATATTCCTCTTCGCTCTCGTCGCTCGCTTTCCACGCATTGGTCATGTCGAGCAGGTGGACGAAGAAGTCGTTGGTCAATTGCCCCGACCGCTTGGTGAAGTGGCCATGACCACGCTCACCGTGGTTGGCGCCGAGCACGCGCAGTCCGCCGACCAGCACGGTCATTTCGGGCACCGACAGGCCCAGCAGCGAGGCCCGGTCGAGCAGCATTTCCTCGGTCTTTACGCGCAGCTTCTTGGGCAGGTAGTTGCGGAAACCGTCGGCCTGCGGTTCGAGCCAGTGAAAGCTTTCGACATCGGTCTGGTCCTGCGTTGCATCGCCGCGCCCGCCGGTGAACGGCACCGCGACACTGAGCCCCGCATCCTTGATCGCCTTCTCCAGACCGACCACCCCGCCCAGCACAATCGCATCGGCCAAGCTCATGCTGCCGCGCAGACCATTGAGGGTATCGAGCACCTTGGCCAACCCGGCCGGTTCGTTGACGTCCCAGTCCTTTTGCGGGGCCAGCGCGATACGCGCGCCGTTGGCGCCGCCGCGATGGTCCGACTTGCGATAGGTGCTGGCCGAGGCCCAGGCGGTCTTGACCAGCTGGCTGACGGTCAGTCCCCCATTGTCGATAGCGCCCGCGATCTTGGCTTTGACCGCCGCGACATCGGCGGCTGATGGGACTTGGCCTGCCGGGACCGGGTCCTGCCAGATCAGCTCTTCGGCCGGAACCTCGGGGCCGAGGTAACGGACCTTGGGGCCCATGTCGCGGTGGGTCAGCTTGAACCAGGCGCGCGCGAAAGCGTCCTTGAAGGCCGCGTGATCGGTGCGAAACTTCTCGCTCACCGCGCGGAATTCGGGGTCCATCTTGAGCGCCATGTCGGCGGTGGTCATCATCGTCGGGACTTTGACCTCGGGGTCCCACGCCGCAGGGGCCATGTCCTCGGGCTTCTGGTTTATCGGCTGCCACTGCTGCGCTCCCGCAGGCGAGTGAACCAGCTCGTAATCGTAATCGAGCAACAGGCGGAAGTAGTTCTCGCTCCACGTCGTTGGGGTGTTGACCCACGAGCCTTCGATGCCGCTGGTCACGGTATGCTCGCCGATCCCGCCATGTTCGGCGCTGGTGAGCCAGCCGAAGCCGAGCGATGCGAGATCGCCGCCTGCAGGCGCCTTGCCCAGCAGCGAAGCATCGCCGTTACCGTGGGCTTTGCCGAAAGTATGCCCGCCAGCGGTGAGCGCCACGGTTTCTTCCGAATCCATCGCCATGCGCAGGAAGGTCGCCTTCATGTCACGCGCCGAAAGCAGCGGATCGGCGTTGCCACCCGGACCTTCGGGATTGACGTAAATCAGCCCCATCTGGATCGCGGCGAGCGGTCCGTCGAGGTCTTCAAGGCCGCGCTCGGGATCGATCCGGGTCTGCACCCCTTCGTTGACCCACTTGTCTTCGTCGCCCCAGTAGATGTCCTTTTCGGGCTGATAGACGTCGGCGCGGCCTGCGCCAAAGCCGAACACCGGGCCGCCCATCGATTCGATCGCGACATTGCCGGCCAGGATGAACAGGTCGGCCCAGCTGATGGACTGGCCGTATTTCTGCTTGATCGGCCACAGCAAGCGCCGGGCCTTGTCGAGATTGCCGTTATCCGGCCATGAATTGAGCGGGGCGAAGCGCTGCTGCCCCGAATTGGCACCGCCGCGCCCGTCGCCGGTGCGATAGGTCCCGGCCGCGTGCCAGGCCATGCGGATGAAGAACGGTCCGTAGTGGCCATAATCGGCCGGCCACCACGGCTGGCTGTCGGTCATCAAGGCGGTAAGATCGGCCTTGAGCGCGGAGTAATCGAGCGCCTTGAAAGCTTCGGCATAAGAGAAATCGTCGCCCATCGGGCTGACTGCGCCGTTGGGCGCGAGCACGTCGACCGCCAGTGCATCGGGCCACCAGTCGCGGTTCTGCCGCCCCAGCAGCGCTCGGACAGAGGTATCTCCGTGACCCATCGGACATTTGGTTTCGGCGTTCATGACAAGCTCCTTCGACTCTGGCGCGGTGCGGAACAATACCACAAACCAGGTGTGCTGGAAGGAACCCTATCAGCACCCATAAATAGTCATAACAGATTAAACTGGGCAGACTGATTTATAAAAACGATCAATTGCGCCTGATCCCGTAATCGATCCTGATCCGGACCCATTCGCCGTATTTCGACAGGCCGCCAAGCCGCGGCGGGCGCACGCGGAATTGCCAAGCGGCGGCGAGCACCGAGCGTTCGATGTTCGAGCCATTGGGATATTCGTCGAGCCCGACGCAGTCCTCGACGCGGAATTCGGGCACAGTGCGGCAAGCGATCAGTGCCCAGCCCGGGCCATCGGCGGTCGACAGGTAACCGCTGAGTTCACTGTCATAAGGCTCACGGTACCACGCCGCAGCATACATCGGTGGGCCGTTGGGGGCCGAACCGACCCGCTTGCTGTCACCCGGCGAGCCGGTGTCGGCCGGGCCGAATTTGGGCCTCGCCGCCGGGGCAGCCTTGGGCAAGTTCGAGATATCGAACTGCGCCATCTGGGTTTTGCTGACCGGGATGATCGCCGGCGGCGGGGTGCTCGGCGGGGTCACTGGCGTATCGGGGGTAGGCTGATCGGGCACCTCGCGCGGCGCCTGCGGGCTTTTCGCCGAGGGTGCGGCCGTGGGTTTGGGCCGGTCGGGTGACTGCGGTGCATCCTGTTCGATCGTGACGCTGACCAAAGCACCGGGCTTCTTGGGCGGTTCGCCCGCCAAATTGAGCGACAGCAATGCCAGCACCAGGAACAATTCGGCCAGCAAGGCGAGCACCGCGCCGGTCAACCGCTCGCCCGCCTTGCCGCGCAGCAAATCGAGGTGAAGGTCGGCAAAGGCGCGAAGTGATTTGAGCAAGGGGCCTCTGGGTGCGACTCGCGGGGCTCATTCGGCCCGGAGGGATTAACCGCGGCTGTCCTTGGCGGCTGCGCGCGCGGCGAACAAGTCCCAAACTGTCGCACTTGACCTTGGCCCTTGCCGAGCCAATGATCGCGGCGGGATGAGCGATACACCAAACCTCGATCCGTTCGGACTGGCGCGCGGCTGGATGAGCCAGTGGGAGAAACTGGTCAACGAGCACGGGACGCAGCTGCTGGCTAAGCCCGAGACGGCACAGGCGATGCAGGCGATGAGCGGCGCGGCGATGCAGATGCAGGCCGCCAGCCAGGAAGCCAGCGCCAAGCTGCTCGCCGCCGCCAACCTGCCGAGCCGGGCCGATTTCGAAGCGCTGGGCGCGCGGCTTGCGACGATCGAGGCGGCATTGGCGCGGATCGAGCAAAGCCTGCGGACTGTCGCGCCGAACTCTGCGCCGCCGCGCCCGCCAGTTGCCCGCACCCGCAAACCGCCTAGCACGAGCCCCGACGCCTGATGGCCACTGCCTCCGCAGGTACAGCACCTAGCGCGGTCGAACGGGCGATCCAGCGCAACCTCAAGGGGCTCGGCTACCTCGCCTCGTCCGCGCCGGTACTCGGCGCGAGCCCCAAGGATGTGGTGCTCAGCCGGGGCCCCCTAAGGCTCTATCACTACCACCCGCTGACCGACGAGGTGTACCGCGTGCCGGTATTGCTGGTCATGGCCACCACCAACCGCGGCTACATTTTCGACATGGTACCCGGGCAAAGCCTGGTCGAGTTCCTGCTGCTGCGCGGGTACGATGTGTTCATGGCCGATTGGGAAGCGCCGCGCGCTGAAGATCGCGCGCTCGGCATGAAAGACTATGTCGAGGACTTCGTCGGCGGCTCGATCGCCGAGGTGCAACGGCTGACTGGTGAGAGCGACGTGTCGCTGGTCGGCTATTGCATGGGCGGGGTGCTGTCGGTGCTGTGGGCGGGGCTCAACCATGCGGCAGGTCCCAAGAACCTTGCGGTGTTCACCACGCCGGTCGATTTTCAGGCAATGACACTGTTTCAGGCATGGTCGGACCAGCGCTATTTCGACGTCGACCGGCTGGTCGATACGCTTGGGCTCGCGCCGGCCGAAATGCTGCAGACTGCGTTCGACATGCTGCGCCCGGCGGGGCGCATCGCGGCCAACTTCGCGCTGCTCGACAACATGTGGAACGACGAATTCGTCAAGGGCCACCGCATGTTCGACCGCTGGAGCAACGACATGCTGCCCCTGGCAGGCGAATATTTCCGCGAAACCACCAAGCAACTGGTGTGGGACAATGCGCTGATGAAAGGCACGATGAAAGTCGGCGGCCGCGCGGTCGAGCTGGACAAAATCAGCGCGCCGTTCCTCCACGTTACTGCCGAGCACGATCACATCGTCACCACTGGCGCGTCGGCTCCTTTGATCGGTCTGATCGGGTCCGAGGACAAGGAGCAGGTGGTGCTCAAGGGCGGGCATGTCAGCCTGATTGCCGGGCCTAATGCGGTCAAGCGGATGTGGCCTCGACTCGATTCATGGTTGGCGGAAAAGAGTACCTGATGACTGATGTTACCGATATCGCGGTCCGCGCACCCGGCCGCAGCGACGCCCAGGCACTGGCGCGGTTCGCCGCAGCGATGCCGCCGCACGACCTGTTGTTCCTCGCGCGCGATATCCGCGAGCCCAAGGTGCTCGAGGCGTGGCTGACCGCACAAGAGCAAGGTCAGATCGCCAGCCTTGTTGCGGTTGCCGAAGGCGAAGTGGTGGCAACCATTGCCGCGATTTCCGACCGGTTCAGCTGGTCGCCGCACGTCTGGGACGTGCGTTTGCTGGTTGCCCCTGACTGGCGCGGCAAGGGTCTGGGGCGCAAGCTCCTGTACCAGATCGTTACCGATGCAATCGCAGCCGGAGCAGGCAAGCTGACCGCGCGGATGACCCCCGATCAGGCCGGCGCGATTACCTTGTTCGAGGAAGCCGGGTTTCGGGCCGAGGCGATGCTGCTGGGTCAGGTCAAAGCCGCCGACGGCTCGCTTCACGATCTCGCCGTGCTGTCGCTTGATCCGGCTGGCGCAGCAGCGCGGCGCGAGGCGTTTGGCGACTAGCAAGCCTGATTGCAGCCACCTATAGGCGCGGGTCAGGACCACACAGGGGAATTCGCCAAGTGCATGACAAGACCAAAGCGCTGATGAAGCGCGGCTGCGATTTCCTTGGCACCGAATATGCCATCTTGTGCGGGGCGATGAGCTGGGTCAGCGAGCGCAACCTGGTCTCGGCGATCAGCAATGCCGGCGGGTTCGGGGTGATTGCCTGCGGGGCGATGACGCCCGACTTGCTCGAGACCGGAATCGCGGCGACCAAGGCGCTGACGGCCAAGCCGTTCGGGGTCAACCTGATCACCATGCACCCGATGCTGGTCGACCTGATCGCGGTCTGCGCCAAGCACCGGGTCAGCCACGTGGTGCTCGCTGGCGGGATTCCGCCCAAGGGCAGCGTCGATGCGATCAAGGCGTTCGGGGCGAAAGTGCTGGTCTTCGCGCCGACACTGGCGCTGGCCAAGAAGCTGCTGCGCTCTGGTGCGGATGCCTTGGTGATCGAGGGCAGCGAGGCCGGCGGCCACATTGGCCCGGTCGCGACTAGCGTGCTGGCGCAGGAATTCCTCCCCGAACTGGCGGAGAGCCATGTGGTCTTTGTCGCCGGCGGGATCGGGCGCGGCGACATGATCGCAGCTTACCTCGAAATGGGGGCGGTAGGAGTCCAGCTCGGCACGCGCTTTGCCTGCGCCACCGAAAGCATCGCGCACCCTGCATTCAAGAAGGCGTTCTTCCGCGCCAATGCGCGCGATGCGGTGACCTCGGTCCAGGTCGATCCGCGGCTGCCGGTGATCCCGGTCCGCGCGCTCAAGAACAAGGGTAGCGAAGAATTCACCGCCAAGCAGCGCGAGGTGGCCTTGCTGCTCGATCAGGGCAAGGTCGATATGGGCGAGGCGCAGCTCCAGATCGAGCACTTCTGGGCCGGCGCGTTGCGCCGCGCGGTGATCGACGGCGACGTCGAAAGCGGCTCGGTCATGGCCGGGCAGTCGGTCGGGATGGTGAATTCCGAAGAGCCGGTTGCAGACATAATCCAGCAACTGATGGACCAAAGCGAAGCCGCGCTGGCGCGGTAATTCCTTGATCCTCTCCATTTTCACGAAGTGCAAATGGGGAGGTGGCTGGCTCGAAGAGCCAGACGGAGGGGCATCAACGCCCGCCCAGAAACCCCTCCGTCAGTTCCTTCGGAACTGCCACCTCCCCATTTGTCCAAGAGGAAAAATGGAGAGGATCTAGGCCTCCTTCCCAAGCTCACGAAAAAGGGGCCGGAGCTTTCGCCCCGGCCCATTCAAGTTGTCGTTCGCAGGAGGAACGTGGGTTGGCGAGACCGAGGGAGGAGACGAGGAACCCCGACCCCGCCAATTTCGTCTGGCTGGGCGTTACGTGTTGTAAGCGCGCTCGCCGTGTTCATTGAGGTCGAGGCCTTCGCGCTGGGCGTCGTCGCTGGCCCGCAGCCCGATCGTCTTGTCGATGCCGATCAGGAGCAGCGCCGACACGCCGCCGGACCAGATCAGCGTGGTGCCGATCGCCCACAGCTGGCTCTTCATCTGACCAAGCGTGTCCCATGCCCCCGGAACCGCCGGGAACACGGTGTAATCGATCCAACCCTGGCCGCCGAGCGCCGGATTGGCGACGATCCCGGTGGCCAGCGCGCCGGTGATCCCGCCGATGCAGTGGATCCCGAACACATCGAGCGTATCGTCGTACTTGAACTTGTTCTTCACGCTCGAGACGAAGAAAAAGCACACCGGCGAGACGATCAGCCCAAGCACGATCGAGCTCATCGGCGCACCGAAGCCCGAGGCCGGAGTGATCGCCACCAGTCCGGCGACCGCGCCCGAAGCCGCACCCAGCATCGAAGGCTTCTTGTGGACGATCTGTTCGATCACGGCCCAGCTCAGCGCAGCGGCGCAAGTCGCCAGCATGGTGTTGACGAAAGCCACTGCGGCCACTCCGTTGGCTTCAAGGTTGGACCCGGCGTTGAACCCGAACCAGCCCACCCACAGCAAGGATGCACCGATCATGGTCATGGTCAGCGAATGCGGCGGGGTGTTTTCCTTGCCGAAGCCGAGCCGCTTGCCGAGCACCAGGCAGCCGACCAGCCCGGCGATCCCGGCATTGATGTGGACCACGGTGCCGCCCGCGAAATCGAGCGCGCCCTTGCCATAGAGGAACCCGGCATCTTTGGGAGCATCGGCGAGGAAGTCCGGGCCTGCCCAGTACCACACCATGTGCGCGATCGGATAATAGACCAGCAGCGACCACAGCGCGGTGAACAGCATCAGCGGCCAGAACTTCACCCGTTCCGCGAACGAGCCGATGAACAGCGCCGGCGTGATCATGGCGAAGGTCATCTGGAACACGAAATAGCTGAGCTCGGGGATGTAGA
>JARXKR010000018.1:19163-20462 GCA_030271565.1 Pseudomonadota bacterium | reverse complement strand
AAGTGCAGCCCGAGGCACATGTGCGCGCCGCCGCCGAACGGAACCCAGGCGTATTTGTGACGGCCCGCCGAGTTTTCAGGCGTGAAGCGCAGCGGATCGAACCGCAGCGGATCGGGCCAGTGCTCTGCCATCAGGTGGACGCTGGCCGGGCTGATCCCGACCCCGGTGCCGGCCGGAATGGTGAAACCCTGAAAGGTGAATTCACGCAGCGCGCGGCGCGGCAGGCTCGGCACTGGCGGGATCAGCCGCAGCGCTTCCTTGAAGGCCATTTCGGTGAGGTCGAGTTTGCCGAGCTCCTCGTAGGTAATCGCGCGAGGCACCCCGCCGGTCAGCGCCATGATCTCGGCCCGGACTTTGCCCTGCCACTCGGGATGCTTGGCGAGTTGCCAAACCAGCGAAGTTGCCGACGAGGTGATCGTGTCGTGCGCGGCCATCATCAGGAAGATCATGTGATCGACCACCTGGTCGACCGGGAGCAGCGAGCCGTCCTCGCGGGTGGCGCGGGCGAACTGGCTGAACATGTCCTGCCCGCCGCCGTTTTCTCGGCGACGCAGGGCTTCGGCGGTGAAGTATTCGACCAGAAACTTGCGCCCCGCGACCCCCCGGCCCATCGCGGTGAACGGCAGGGGCTTGCGGATGACCCCGATCGAGGCGGCGACCATATCGACGAACGCCTTGTTGATCTGGTCCGCCTCGGGCCCCAGCGGCAGCCCCATGAAGCTGTCCGCCGCGAGATCGAGCGTCAGCTGCTTGATCGCCGGGTAGAACAGCATTTCCTGCCCGGCCCACTGCTCGACCCGGGCGGCGATCCCGCGATTTAATGCGTCGGCATAGTGGCGCATCGGTTCGGGCTTGAACGCGATCGACAGCGCGCGGCGATCGGCGCGGTGGTGATCGAAATCGATCAGCATCAGCCCGCGCGGGAACAATTGGTCGAGCACCGGACCCCAGCCCTGTTCGGACGAAAACAGCTTGTCGCGGTCGAACAGCACCAGCTCGTTGGCATCGGCTCCGTAGAGCATCACCCCGCGCCGCCCGAACCCGCGGTTGCGGTAGACGTTGCCGTACTTGGCGCGCATCCGCTCACCGTAACCCAGCGGGTCGGCGAGCAATTCAAAGGTGGTGCCGACAATCGGCCAGCCGTCTTCGCCCGGGATGTGGTCGAGCGCGTGCTTGGGCTGCTGCTGCGACCAATGGGTGAATGCGCTGGGCTGCGAGGCGAGAGTGGCCATAAATCCTTCCGGTTACTGACACCCGTGTAACTTAATCGCGCGCTTAAATCCAGCCAGCAGTTTCGCG
>JARXKR010000018.1:11937-19063 GCA_030271565.1 Pseudomonadota bacterium | reverse complement strand
AACGCTGCGACCTGCGCCTTGGTGATGGCCGCCAAGGGCGAGCCGTGTTCGGTCCAGACCTGGCTATATGCGTGCGCGCTCTTTTTCGGACGGGTGCTGAGCACGATCCCGTTAAGGATCGGCCACCATGCCAGCCGGGGAATTTCGACCACGCGCTTGTCCCACAGGAATTCCTTGAGGTAGCGCCGCACCGCCTTGGGGGTCGGCGCATCGGGCGTGCCCAGGTTGACCAACATCACCCCCACGCGCGGGTTCGGGATGGTCGGGTGATCGGCGGGGCGCATCAGCTTTGATCCAATGGCAAATTGTGAAGCCGGACCGATCCGGCGGAGGCGAGCGCGTTGGCGATTGCCGGCGGGGCGACAATCGCGCCGAGTTCGCCCGGATCGAACAGCGCGGCCTCGCTGTCGATGAATTCGGTCACGATCTCGGGGCAATCGGCGAGCAGCGGCAGGCCGAGCAACCCCAGCCGCCCGGTCAGCGGCAGTCCTTTGGCGTATTGCGTGCTCGATCCGGTGGCGAGGCCCAGCCCGAACAGCAGCCCGCCCTCGATCTGCTGGCGGGCTATATCGACATTCACGATGCGGCCGATGTCAGCCACCACGGTGAGTTTGTCGACCTTGATCCCGCGCTCGTCACGGCGCGCGCTGGCGACCACCGCGATGTGGCCTTCGGCCTCGCCCAGCGTCATTTTCCAGCACGCCAGCCCTTGCCCGCTGCCGCCACCACCGCCGCCCCAATCGGCCAAGGTTGCAGCGCGTTGCAGGCAGGCGGCGAGCCGGGGCTGCGCACCGAGCAGCAGCATGCGGTACGACAGCGGCTCATGCCGCACCTGATGCGCCAGTTCGTCTAGGAAAGTCTCGGTCAGGAAAGCGCCGATCCCGTGCGAATTGCCGCGCAGCCGCCCGGTCGGAAGCTGGGTGCGGACCGGGACGTGCTCGACAGCCAGGTTGGGGATCGCATAGGGCGGGGTCAGCCCGGCGCAGGCCAGTGCATCGCTTTTGCCCTGCAAGTCGAGCGCGTCAAAAGCTGAGCGCCCGCCGAACAGCCGCCCGCCGAATTCGCGCGCGGTGGCCGGCATGGCGACGCGGATCTTGAGCGCGATGAGCGACCCGTCGTTCGCTGTTTGCGCGCTCAATCTTGCCGCCGCCGGGGTGCGCGGGCGGCCCGCGACATGCTCCTGCCAGCGCGACCAGACCAGTTGCACCGGGCGCTTGACTGCGCGGGCGACCAGCGCTGCCTGGGTCGCGTGATCGTGTTCGAGCCGGGCGTCAAAGCTGCCGCCTGCCGGAAGCGGGTACAGCGTCACGTCGTCCAGCGACAGGTCCAGCGCAGCGGCGACCGCCTGCCGCGCCGCCTGCGGCGCCTGACTCGCCACCCACAGCTCGCACCGCCCGTTCTCGATCCGCGCAGTTGCGGTGGCGGTTTCGACGCTGGCGTGGAGCGCAGGGGCGATGGTGTAGTCCGCTACCAGACTGGGCTTGTCGGATACCGCAGAAGAATTCCCCACTGCAGTGACGCTATCGGCACTGCCGTTCTGCAGCGCCGCCATCAACGCCTTGGCCATGGTCGCGCTGTCGGGCTTGCCCTTGGCGGTAAAGCGCGGTGCAATCCTGATCAGTGCCTGTTCCGCCGCCCACCAGTTGGTGGCAACTGCGGCAAGCCAGCCCTTGCCCGCGACGACCTCGATCAATCCCGGCTGCCCTTGCGCCGCATGGGGATCGTAATGCGCCAGCCGGGCATCGCCGATCGGTCCATGGCGGATTGCTGCGAAGACCATGTCGGGTAGCCGCACGTCGCCGGCAAAGGCATGGCTGCCGTCGATCTTGCTGGGCAAGTCGAGCCGGGGGAAATGCAGTGGCGCTCCCGGAGGGAATTCGCCGGGGCGCTCGCGCGGCGCTTCGGCGCGCAGGACCGGGGGGCTCGGCGGCGAATAGCCCGCTGACGCCGTGACCAGTTCGCCGAACGAGGCCTTGTTCTTGTCGTGCAGGATCATCCCGCCCTCGGCCTCGCACTCCTCCCAAGCGACGCCCCATTTGGCCGCCGCGGCCTGCGCCAGCATCGCCCGCGCGCCTGCGGCCGCACTGCGCGCCGCCAGTTCGTGTGCCGCAAGCGCGGTGCCATCGGCGGTGGCAGTAAACGCCTCGCGCTCGGCAAAGCGGCGCGCCAGCAGGCTATCGGATGTGTCGGCGAGCCCCGGCATCAGCGGCAGCCACAGCGGCGCCCATTCGGCCGCGAGCACAGCGTTGGCATAGGCTCCGCTGATCGGAGCGGGTTCGACCGCGATCTGCCGCCAGTCCGCGCCCAGCTCCATCGCCACGATCTGCGGGATCAGCGTGGTAATCCCCTGCCCCATCTCAAGCTCGGGCACCGCGACGCTGACCACGCCATCGGTGCCGATCTTGAGCCAGGCATCGAAGGCATATTCGCCCGGGCCGGGCTTCAAAGGCGGGATGAACTTGCGCGGGGTCAACGCCCAGGCAGCGATCAGCGCGCCGCCGGCCCCCATCCCGAAAAAGAACCCCCGCCGCGAAACCCTCATGAAGTTTTCCTAGCGCCTCACCGCTGGTTGTCGAGCCACGTGGCGACACGCTTGGCAATCTCGGCGAATTGATCTGCCGCCGCGCCTTCGCCCGCAGCAGGCGGAACCCCGGCATCGCTGGCCATGCGAATCTCCAGTTCAAGCGGGATGCGCCCAAGGAACGCCATGCCTTGTGCTGCAGCGGCCGCCTCGGCCCCGCCTTGCCCGAACGGATCGGAGATTTCGCCGCAGTGCGGGCATTGATACCCCGCCATGTTCTCGACCATGCCGATCACCGGCACCCCGCCAATCTCGAACAGCTGGATCGCACGCTGGGCATCGATCAGCGCGAGGTCTTGCGGGGTCGAGACGATCACCGCGCCATCGGGCTTGTAGCGTTGCAGCATGGTCAGCTGGACATCGCCGGTGCCCGGCGGCAGATCGACCACCAGCAGCTCGGCATCGCCCCAGCGCGCGTCGATCAGCTGGCCCAGCGCATTGCCCGCCATCGGTCCGCGCCAGGCGATCGCCTTGCCCGGTTCGATCAGCTGGCCCATCGACAGCAGCGGCACGCCCCACGGACTGGCCACCGGGATCAGCTGCTTGTCATCCGCTTGCGGCCGGATTCCCTCGATCCCGAGCAGGCGCGGCTGGGAGGGGCCATAGATATCGGCATCGACCAGCCCGACCTTGCGCCCCATTCGTGCCAGCGCAATCGCAAGGTTGGCCGCAACCGTGCTCTTGCCCACCCCGCCCTTGCCCGACCCGACCGCGATGATCCGGCGGCGGACCTTGTCGGCGATCAGCGCGACGCGCACTTCGCTGACCCCGGCTTGCCCGCCCAAGGCCGCCTTAACCTCGGCCTCAAGCCGTTCGCGCTCCGATTGGTCGAGCCCGGCGGCATCGAGCACAACGATCGCACGGCCTTCGACCAGCTTGAGCGATTGAAGGCGCGCTTTCGCCTGTGGAGGGAGCAGATCGCGCAGGGTTTCGGTCAGGTCGTTCATCGCGCCACCCCCTAGCAACTAAAAACCCGGGCGAGACACTGTTTTTGTGTGCGCGGGGTATCTATAGAGTTCGCATGAGTGGTTCAGACAGGTTCGGACGCGGGCAGCCGCAGGCCATGGCGAAGAGCGACGGCCCGTGGGGCGGCGGCGGGAACGAGGCGCCTGCCGGCGAGCCTGCGGCCGAGCCGGTGCAGGAACCGAGCGAGGGCGAGCCGCCGCGCAATCCCTGGCTGACCCCCGATGCCGATCCGCCGCCGCGTCGCTCGGCCAGCATCGACGACATTTTCCGCAAGGGCCGGGGCGGCGGCGCACCCGGCGGCGGCTTGCTCCCGCAAGCCAGCAGCGCCGCATGGCGCTGGTTGCCGTGGCTGGCGGCGGGGACGATGGCCGCCTGGCTGCTGTCGACTTCGGTCCATGTGCTGGCGCAGGATGAGCGCGCGCTGGTCATCACCATGGGGCGTTACAGCAACACGATCGGCCCGGGGCTGCACATGACCTTGCCGTGGCCGCTGCAGACGGTGCTGCGGCGACAGACCGGGAGCGAAAGTCTGACCCAGATTCCGGAAAAGGAATCCGAAACGCTGATGCCGACCGCCGACGGCGAATTGATCGACGTTTCGTTCCAGGTCCGTTGGCGGATCAGCGATTTGCGGCAGTTCACTTTCAACCTGCCCGATGGCGAGGCTGCGATTCGCCGTCTCGCCGATGCCGAAATGCGCGCGAGCGTGGCCGAACTGCCGTTCGACGCGGTGTGGAGCGGACGGCGCCAGGCCGACTTGCAGCAGCGCGTGCTCGGCCGGGTCCAGAAGGTGCTCGATGCGTGGCACGGCGGGGTTACCGTCTCGGCGGTCGAGGTGCTGAAGGCCGGGCCGCCGGCGCGGCTCGCCGATACCTTCCAGAAGATCGGCACGGCCAAGGAACAGGCGAGCAAGAACCGCGAAGACGCCGACCGTTATCACGACCAGATTATCCGCGAGGCAACCGTCAAGGCGCACGACTTCGACAAGGCCTTTGCCAGCTACAAGATCGCGCCGGCGGTGACGCGCCGCAAGATGTACGACGACATGATGGCCCGCGTCCTGCGCAATAACCCGGTGGTGGTCGGCGGGACCGGCATGCCGGCCACCCTGCCGCCCGGCCCCGATGCCAAGCCCCAGCCAGCGCCCCAAACGCAAGGAGGGCAGTGATGACCCGCACCATGCACCGGGCCCGCGCCGGGCTGTTCGCTTTGGCGGCGCTGGCGCTGCTGGCCGCGTCGAGTGTCGTCATTGTCGGTGAAGGCGATCAGGCGGTGATCACCCGGTTCGGGGCGCCGCTCAGCGTGGTCAACCGCTTCCACCCTGAAGGCGCAGTTCCGGCGAGCGGGGCTGGCGCGGTGTTCAAGCTGCCGTTCGTCGACCGGGTGATCTGGCTCGCGCGCGGTCTGCAGGGCTATTCGCTCGGCGACCAGAAAGTTCACACTGCCGACGCGCAAGTGCTGCTGGTCGATACCGACGTGACCTACCGGATCATCGATCCGGTGCGGCTGGTCTCGTCGCTGGGCAATGCCGACAAGATCGGCCCCCAGATCGCCGCGATCCTGCCCTCGCTGCTCGAGGAGGAGCTGTCGCAGCGTCCCGCCGGAACGATCGCCCAGCCCGGTAGCGGTGGCAGCGCGAAGCAGATCCTCTCGGCGCTCGACGGCAAGCTGCGCGCTTACGGGGTGCAAGTGGTCGATCTGCGGATCGGGCGGGTGGTGCTGCCCGAGGGCGGGCAGAAGCTGGCCTTTGGCCGGATGGATGACCGCCATAATACCCAGGCCTGGAACATCGCCGATGGCGGCGCGCAGGAAGCCAACCAGATCGTTGCCGAAGCCGATGCGACCGCCGCCGGCATCCTGCAGAAGAGCGCCAGCCAGGACCCCGAGTTCTACGACTATTTCAGCGCGATGCGCAGCTATGGGGCGAATTTCGGCGATCCCGCCCGCAAAGGCGCGGCGACTATCGTAATCCCGCCCGACAGCGACTATCTCAAGCACTTCAACGGAAAGTAGCTGCCGGGCCGCAGCTCATTCAAATTCCGTTCAGGCCCGGCAGCGTGAGACCGCCGTCTGGGTCCTGATGGTATGGCTTTAGAAGTAAGGAACTGAAACGGTGCGATACGCATATGGAGTTACTACGGCGCTGCTGCTGGGCGGCGCGGCACTTTCGCTGACGACCGGGCTGCCCGCGGGTGCGCAGGTCGCCCAGAACGACCAGAGCCGGATGCAGGACGTGGTGCCGCGCGTCGGCGCCCCCGCCAGTTTCGCCGACCTCACCGCCCAGCTTCAACCCGCGGTGGTCAACATCGCGGTGCGGCAAAAGGTCCAGGTCGACAATCCGCTGGCGGGCACGCCGCTCGGCCAGATCATGGGCGGCGGCGGACCATCGGCGCGGCTCGCAGAGGCGCAAGGCTCGGGCTTTATCGTCTCGGCTGACGGCTACGTCGTGACCAACAACCACGTGATCAGCCTCGACCAGAAGGGCGCCGCCGATGCGGTGATGGTCACTTTGGCCGACGGCACCGAATACAACGCGCGCATCGTGGGCCGCGATCAGGATTCGGACATCGCGGTGCTCAAGATCGATGCCAAATCGCCGCTGCCGTTCGTCCAGTTCGGGCAATCGAGCAAGGCCCGCGCGGGCGACTGGGTGATTGCGATCGGCAACCCGTTCGGGCTCGGCGGCACGGTCACTTCGGGGATCGTCAGCTCGGTCAACCGCAACACCGGCAGCGGCGCTTACGATCATTACATCCAGTCCGACGCCTCGATCAACAGCGGCAATTCGGGCGGACCGATGTTCGACATGCGCGGCAACGTGATCGGGATCAACAATTGGATCGTCGCTCCGAGCGGCGGCAATATCGGGATCGGCTTTGCGATTCCCGCCGATACCGCTCGGCCAATCGTCGACAAGTTGATCTCCGGCAAAGCGATCGAGCGCGGCTTCCTGGGCGTGCAGATGCAGCCGATCACCGACGAGATCGCCGATTCGCTCGGCCTGCCGCACAACCGCGGCGAACTGGTCCGGGTGGTCCCGCCGGGGCTTCCTGCTGCGGCAGCCGGGATCAAGCCGGGCGACATCGTGCTCAAGGTCAACGGGATAGAGGTTTCCCCCGACCATAGCTTGTCAGCGATCGTCGCCGATCTGGCACCGGGTACTCGCATCCCAATCGACCTGCTGCGTCAGGGCCGCCCGCTGACAATCAACGCTGCAGTCGCCAAGCGACCAACCCAGGCCGAAATGGCCAAGAGCTTTGGCCAGCCGACGGCTCCGGCCAATCCATTCGCCTTGCCCGAAAAGCAGGGTGAGGGACTGGCGAGCGAAGCGCTGGGCTTGCAGGTGCTGGGGATGACCCCGGCGCTGGCGCAGCGGCTGCAGGTGCCGGGCGATACCAAGGGCGTGGTGATCGCAACGGTCGACAGCGCTTCGGATGCCGCCAACCAGGGGCTGCAACAGGGCGACATCGTGGTCGCGACCAATTTCGCGCCGATCGGCGGGGTTGCTCAGTTCGAAGCGACGATTAAGGCGGCCAAGGCTGCAGGCCGCCCCAGCATCACGCTCGAAGTGATGCGTCC
>JARXKR010000018.1:0-11837 GCA_030271565.1 Pseudomonadota bacterium | reverse complement strand
CGACCGCTAGTTCGGTCGGGGCGGCGGGTCAGCCGGGCGATTTGCACCTTTGCCGCCGCCGGTTGCCTCGTTGAGGAAATCATCGTTGGCGGCGGGTGGCGGTGAAGCTGGCACCAGCCCGCCGGTGTTGCCGCCCGGCACCGGCACTTCCTGCGCAGGGACCTTGGGCCGCTCACCGGCTGGCTGATTGGCCGGATCGATCAGGTTGCCCTGTTCGTCGACGTAGTAATAATCCTCGGGCCGACCGCTGAAATTGGCTTCGTCGTCGGGTTCAAGCTGCCAGCTCGGGAGCTGCGCCTGGGTCTGGAATTGCTCGACCGGACGGCCCGCCACCGCGATCTTCATATAAGCGGCAAAGGCGCGCGCCGGGGCGGTCCCGCCCTGCAGTCCGGGGACTGGCTTGTCGTCGTCGCGGCCCATCCACACACCCGTAGTCACTCCGCTCGAGAAGCCCAGAAACCAGCCGTCCTTGTTCGAGGTTGTAGTCCCGGTCTTGCCCGCGACCGGGCGGCCGATCTGCGCCGCACGGCCGGTGCCGATGCTGACCGCAGTCTGGAGCAGATCGGTGATCCCGGCGCTGACGCTGGCGGGGACCAGCGACACGCCCTGCTTGGCGGCATGCTGGTAAAGCACCCGTCCGGCGGTGGTCGAGACTTTGACGATGCCATAGGGCTCGATCGCCTGACCCTGCGCCGAGACTGCGGCAAAGGCCCGGGTCATGTCGATCAGGCGCACCTCGTTCGAACCCAGCACCATCGAAGGCACGATCGAAATCGGGGTGGTGATCCCGAACCGCCGCGCCATCCCGGCGACGGTCGAAAAGCCCACTTCGTTGCCCAATTGTGCTGCGACGGTGTTTTTCGAATAGGCGAAGGCAGTGCGCACATCGATCTTGCCCGCGTAAGTCCCGCCCGAATTGCGCGGGCTCCAGCCCTGGATCGTGACCGGTTCATCGACCACTTCGCTAGTCGGGGTGTAACCCGATTCAAGCGCGGCGAGATAGACGAACAGCTTCCACGCCGAACCCGGCTGGCGCACCGCATTGGTCGCGCGGTTGTAATTTGAGGTGACGTAATCGGTCCCCCCGACCAGCGCGAGCACCGCCCCGTCGCGGTCCATGCTGACCAGCGCGCCCTGCGCCCCGCCCGGCACATTGCGCTGGATCGAATCGGTCGCCGCGCCTTGCAGCTTGGTGTCGAGCGTGGTCCAGACCTCGATCGGTTCGGTATTATCCGGGAGTAGGATATCGAGCTGCGGCAAGGCCCAATCGGTGAAGTAGCGCACCGAGTTCTGCCCGCTTTCCTGCGCGAACTTGATCCCCTTGAAATCGGCATCCTGTGCCGCGGCGCTGGTGACCTTCTGGTTCTCGACCATCAGCCCGAGCACGACCTGCCCGCGCCCGACAGCAGCTTCGGCGTCGGCTGTCGGGGCATAGTGCGATGGCGCCTTGACCAGCCCGGCGATGATCGCCGCTTCGGGCAGCGACAGACGGTCGCCGCTGTGTCCGAAGAACTTGCGCGAAGCCGAATCGACCCCGTAAGCCCCGCCGCCGAAGTAGACCTTGTTGAGGTACAGTTCGAGGATCTGCGACTTCGAGAACTTCCACTCGAGCGCGAGCGCCAGCACCCCTTCGCGCAGCTTGCGCCCGAAGGTCTTGGTGTTGTTGAGGAACACCGTGCGGGCGAGCTGCTGGGTGATGGTCGAGCCGCCCTGCCGCCAGGTGCCGCTTTCGGCCCGGATCTGAACCGAACGCGCCACCCCGATCGGATCGACCCCGATGTGCGAATAATAGCGCTTGTCCTCGGTCGAAAGGATCGCGTCCTTCATCACCTGCGGAATCTGCCCGGCGGGCAGCCACCTGCCATAGCTCGGCCCGATCGTGACCAGTTCGGTCCCGTCGCGCGCGCGGACCACGATCATCTGTTCGTTCTGGCTCGCCTTGAGCTGCTCGAAATCGGGCAGCGAGCGCGCGGCGAGGCCGACCGCCACCAAGAGCGAGACGAATGCCAGCAGTCCAAGCGAACCGCCCCACACAAACAGCCGCCGCAGCCACAGCCGCCAGCCGGTCAGTGCGGGTTTGGTAGCCTTGCCCGATCGTCCTCTACCAGACGGTGCAGCGCGCCGAATATCATTCCTGGCCATGGGTCGGACTTATTCCTCTCACCGGGCTTAGGGAACTGCCCGCACGCGCAGCCGGGTCATAAGGCAAATGGAGCGTAGGGTTAATGGGGGAAATGTGGAGATTGCGTGCACTCGTCCCGCGCCGCAGCCGACCCGCCTATTGCAGGTGCTCGACCAGCAGCACCGAGCCGTTGTGCGCGGTCACCCGCATCCGCGTGCCCGGCTCCGCATCGGGGCCCTTGGCGATCCATTCGCTGTCGCCCAGCTTGACCCGGCCTTCGCCGCCTTCGATCACCTGGGTGACCAGAACGGTCTCACCCACCGCGCGGCCGCCGCGATCATTCATCATCGGATCGGCACCGACGATCGGATTGGCGCGCAGCCAGTTACGCCCGGTGAACACTGCTGCAACCGATAATACCGCGAACAGCACCACCTGCAGCGGCACCGAGATCGGCAGCACCCATGTGACTACTCCGGTAATTACCGCCGCGCCGGCCATCCAGATCAGGAACACCCCCGGGATGGTCATTTCGCCCACTGCGAGCACCAGCCCGAGCGCGAGCCAGACCCAGTGCGGATCGTAGGTGGTGCCGAAGAGGGTCATTTCTTCACTCCCGAGCTATCCCCCAGCGCATCCTTGACCAGCGCGCCGATCCCGCCGATCGAGCCGATCAGCTGGGTCGCCTCGACCGGGAACAGGATGGTCTTGGCATTGGGCGAATTGGCAAACGCGGCGACCGCCTCGGTGTATTTCTGCGCGACGAAGTAGTTGAGCGCCTGGGTACCCGAAGTGGCGATTGCTTCGGACACCACTTTGGTCGCCTGCGCTTCGGCCTGCGCCGAGCGTTCGCGCGCCTCGGCATCGCGGAAGGCGGCCTCCTTGCGGCCTTCGGCAGAAAGGATCGCGGCTTGCTTTTCACCTTCGGCCTTGAGGATTTCAGCCTGGCGGAAGCCTTCGGCCTCGAGGATGTTGGCGCGTTTTTCGCGTTCGGCTTTCATCTGCCGCGCCATCGCGTTGGAAATGTCGGCGGGCGGGCGGATATCCTTGATTTCGATCCGGGTGATCTTGACCCCCCACGGCTCGGTCGCGTGATCGATCACGGTCAGTAGCTTGGCGTTGATCTCGTCGCGCCGCGACAGCGTTTCATCGAGGTCCATCGAACCCATCACAGTGCGCAGGTTGGTGGTGGTGAGCTGCATGATCGCGACAACGAGGTTCGATACCTCGTAAGCCGCCTTGCCCGGATCGAGCACCTGGAAAAACACGATCGCATCGACCCCGACCATCGCATTGTCGCGGGTGATGATCTCTTGCCCCGGAATGTCGAGCACCTGTTCCATCATGTTGATCTTGCGCCCGACCCGGTCGACGAACGGGATGATCAGGTGGAGGCCCGGCTGTGCGGCCAGCGTGAACTTGCCCAGCCGTTCGATCGTATAGACATAGCCTTGCGTCACAACGCGCACGCCCATCAGCAGGAAAATGAAGACCAACCCCAGCAGGGCTATCAGGACGCCTGGCATTTTCGTTTTCCCCTCAATTCGTTCTCAGGCAAATCTTAGCGGCTACGCGGGCGGCGGCAAGCAAATCCGCGCTGCCACAATTTGGCGCTGCTTAACTGGCAAGTAACCATATCGGCGTAAGGCTGCGGGCATGATCCAGCAAAACCCGAAAGAGTTCTCGCAAGGCTTCTGGGGATCGGAACATCCCGAGACCGCTGCCTTGCGCGTCCAGAAGGACTACGTCGACACCATGATCGCCTTGAAGCGCGAGAACATGGACCGCGTCTACCTCTATCTGACGTCCTTGCTCGACAAAGCCAAGGAAGAGCTGGGCCTCGCCCGTAGCGGCGGTGGCAGCGGCGATTCGCGCCGCATGGCTATGCGCCAGCACATCGACGAGATCGCTTCGTACCTCAAAGGCCAGGCACTCGATATCGAGAAGCCGCCGACCTACCCCGAGGCCGCCGGCGCCGGGTACAAGGGCCACTACATCCTCGAGGAGGTCCCAGCATTCTTCGGCCGGGTCAAATGCGTGCTCGACCAGTGGTACGACAGCCACCTGCTCTCGGTTTACGACGAGGTGGTGATCCTGGTGAATCCGAAGACGTCGTCGAATAACCGCAGCGACGGCTAAAACAAGACTTCGAAAATCCAAGATCCGTTCGTGGTGAGGAGGGATTGAGCTCTTGCGAAGGCCCGTCTCGAACCACCACGCGCAGCGCTTGGTCCTTCGAGACGCCCCTTCGCAAGAGCTCAGTGGCTCCTCAGGACGAACGGAGTTGGGTGCTATCCTGCGATAAGCAAGCCTTATAGCTTGCCAAACAGTGCCAGCACGCGGGCCCACGCCCGCTGCGCCTCACCCTTGTCGTAAGTCGGCGCATCAAGCGTGCACCAGCCGTGATCGGCGTTATAGACCTCCACCTCGGCGGGACGCCCCGCTGCCTTGGCCGCTGCCCGCAGCGCATCCTTATCACCCGGCGCGCGGGCGTCGTCATTGCGCGCAATCGCGAACAGATAGCTCGCTGAAGTGCTGGCGATCAGCTTGTGCGGGCTATCGGGCGCTGCCGTAACCAGCCCACCGCCGTGGCAGGATGCCGCCGCCTTGATCCGCCGCGGAACGGCTGCCGCCGCGCGCACGGTATAGGGCCCGGTCATGCAATAACCGATTGTGCCGATGCCGCGTTTGCGGTCGGTCGCGGGTTGCTGGTCGAGCCAGGCGACGAAGGCCATCGTATCGGTGGTTGCTGTTTGCGGCGATAGCGCCGCCATCATCGGCTTGAGCTTGGCCTGGCCTTCGGGCGTGCGCCATTCGGCCATCGAGCCGAAAATCGGCGCCTTGGCCGAACGGTAGTAGTGATTGACTACCAGCACCGCGTAACCCGCACTGGCAAGCTGGCGGCCCATTTCCAGATAGGCGGGGCGCAGTCCGGCGACGTCGGGCCACATGATCACCGCGGGATGCTTGCCCTTGGCCGGGCGCACGAAGAATGCGTCGGCCGTGCCATCGGGGGTGGTGATTGCAACGTTGCTTTCAGTGAGGCCGGCGCGCGCCTTGGCCTCGCTCTGGCTGCCGGTGCAGGCGGCCAGCACCCCGGCAGCGCTGATCGCGGCAAACTGGCGGCGGTTGAGGCCGACCGCTGCAAGCGCGGCTTCTTCTTCGTGAGCGGTCAGATCATCGCACATCGGCACTTTCCTTTGGGCGAACCTAGCCACGGCGCACCGGGATGACAATCGCCAACGCTCGGCGGCCGTAATTTAATCGCACAATTAAAGACTCGATTCCGCGCGCGGGTGAAGGCATGGTGCGCGTGGGACCGGCCACAAGGCGGGCACGAGGTTTGAGAGGGATGAGGATGCGTTCGAAGGTTCTGGCGCTGGCCATGCTGTTGCCGCTGGCTGCATGCGGTAAACAGGTTTCTGCCCCGGTTACGCAAGGCGTTACCGATGCCGCGATCGGCCAACCCCCGGCGGGCGAATGGCTGACGGTGGCGGGGGATCACAACGAAACCCGCTATTCGCCGCTCGACGCTATCTCGGACAAGAACGTTAGCGGGCTCGGCCTCGCCTGGTCGGCCGATCTCGACACCGCGCGCGGGCAGGAAGCCACGCCCTTGATGCACGACGGGGTGCTCTACGTTTCCACCGCGTGGTCGATGGTCAAGGCTTACGATGCCAAGACCGGCGCGCTCAAGTGGTCGTACGATCCCAAGGTGCCGCGGGCCAAGCTGGTCGATGTCTGCTGCGATGCTGTCAACCGCGGCGTCGCGCTCTATGGCGACAAGGTCTATGTCGGCACGCTCGACGGGCGGCTGGTCGCGCTCGACCAGAAAACCGGCAAAGAAGTGTGGTCGAAGCTGACCATCCCCGCAGGATCGCACCAGGCGATCACCGGCGCGCCACGGATCGTCAAGGGCATGGTGCTGATCGGCTCGGCGGGTTCGGAATACTTCTCGCGCGGGTATGTCGCGGCCTACGACGCGCAGACCGGCAACGAGGTGTGGAAGTTCTACACCGTGCCGGGCGATCCATCGAAGCCGGCCGAGGGCAAGCACCTCGAAGCCGCAGCCAAGACCTGGAGCGGCGATTTCTGGAAGACCGGTGGCGGCGGCAACGTGTGGGACGGGATCACGTACGATCCGGTCACCAACCTGATCTACTTCGGCACCGCCAATGCCGAGCCATGGAACCCGGCCAAGCGCGGTACGCAGGTTGCAGGAGCACCGGCCGGAGACAGCCTCTACACCGCCTCGATCGTCGCGGTGAACGCCGATACCGGCCTCTATGCCTGGCACTTCCAGGAAACCCCGGAAGACCGCTGGGACTTCGATTCGACCCAGCAGATCGTGGTCGCCGATCTCGATCTGAACGGAACCAAGCAGCATGTGATCATGCACGCCCCCAAGAACGGCTTTTTCTACACGCTCGACGCCAAGACCGGCAAGTTCATCTCGGGCAAACCGTTCGTCCAGGGGATCAACTGGGCATCGGGGCTCGACCCCGTCACGGGCGCGCCCAAGATCAATCCAGAAGCGCGCTATGAGGTTACCGGAAAGCCGTTCCTTAGCTTCCCCGGTGCGGTCGGCGCGCACAGCTGGACCCCGATGAGCTTCAGCGCCAAGACCGGGCTGGTCTATATCCCGGTCAACAACACCCCGCAGTATTACGCCGCCGATCCGGACTGGAAACCGGGCAAAACCGGCTTCCAGCTGGGCATCGATGTCACCGGCGGCAACATCCCCGCCGACAAGGCAGTGCGCGCCGGAACCATGGCCGCGCTGACCGGCGCGCTGGTCGCCTTCGATCCGATCGCCGGAACTGTGCGCTGGTCGGTGCCCTATTCGAGCCCGACCAACGGCGGGATCCTGACTACGGCGGGCAACCTGCTTTTCCAGGGCACCGCGCAGGGTGAATTCCGCGCTTATGCCGCCGATACCGGCAAGCAATTGTGGAGCTTCCCCGCGCAGAGCGGGATTCTGGCCGCGCCGATGACCTATACGATCGGCGGCGAACAGTACGTCGCGGTGCTGGTCGGCTGGGGCGGGGTGTGGGACGTTTCGGGCGGCAAGCTGACCAGCAAGATGACCCCCAACATCAGCCGCCTGTTGGTGTTCAAGTTGAATGCCAAGGGACAGCTTGCGCCGATGCCTGCGAGCCAGGATCGCGTTCTCGACCCGCCGCCGTTCACCGGCAAACCCGAACAGGTTGCGCTGGGCACGAAGCTCTATGCCAACACCTGCAGCGTGTGCCACGGCAACGCCGCGGTCGCCGGATCGCTTAACCCCGATCTCAGACACTCCACGGCACTGGGCAATCCCAAGCTGTGGCAGCAGATCGTCCATGACGGGCTGCTCAGCCAGAACGGGATGGTCGCGTGGAAAGATCAGTTCTCGCCCGATCAGATCGAGGCGATGCGGATCTACGTGATCAAGCGCGCGAACGAGGACAAGGCGCTGGGTGACCACTAGGCCGCCAGCGCCTTGTACTGACCGCAGATCGCGCTAAGGACGGCGCCGGGCCACACGGGGGACGGCAATGGTCGAGCGCGCAGGACCCGGGACACAGCGCCCGGTCGATTGGGACAGCCTGCCCTATGGCGGCGACCTGTTCGGTGAGTTGCAGCTGGCCGCGAGCGAAGCCGGCCGGCCCCCGCCAAGCACCCGCGCGCTGCTGTTTCCGGGGCTGGCGCTGTGCGGGGTGGCGGCGGCAGCGGCGGCGTGGCTGTCCGAACATTACGGCTTTCCGCTGATCCTGCTCGGGCTGCTGGTCGGGCTCGCGCTCAACTTCATCTCGAGCGATACCAAGAACCACGCCGGGCTCGATTTTGCCTCGCGCACCTGTTTGCGCTGGGGGATCGTCGTGCTCGGGCTGCAGGTGACCTGGGCGCAGATCAGCGCGCTAGGGCCCCTGCCCTTTGCCGCACTCGGCGTGGTCATGGGAATGACCTTTGCTGCGGGACTGCTCGGCGCAAAGCTCAGCGGGCAATCGCGCTTTGCCGGGATTCTCGCGGGCGGGGCGACCGCGATCTGCGGAGCGAGCGCAGCGCTCGCGCTCTACGGCGTGATCGGCAAGGACCGTCTGAGCCAGGCGCAGTTCGCGCTCACGTTGGTCGGAGTATCGCTGGCCAGCGCCTTTGCCATGTCGGTCTATCCAGCCTTGGCAGGCGAACTCGGACTGAGCGACGGGCAAGCCGGGTTCCTGATCGGTGCCTCGATCCACGATGTCGCGCAAGCAATCGGCGGGGGCTATGCCTTCTCTGACCCGGCAGGCAATTACGCCACCATCGTCAAGCTCGCCCGGGTGGCGAGCCTCGCACCTTTGGTGGCGCTGACCAGCCTCGCGATCGGGCCCTCTGGCGATGCTGCCGGACAGCCGATCTGGCGGCGGCTGGCGCTGCCGTGGTTCATCGTCGCGTTTCTCGGGGTGGTGCTGGTCAACAGCTTGGTCACGCTACCTGTCCCGCTGGTACAAGGCGGACTGATCGCGTCCAAATCGCTGTTGCTGCTCGCGGTCACCGCCACCGCCATGCGCAGCCGGATGGACCTGCTGCTCGGGATGGGTTGGCGCGCCGGGGTGCCGGTGCTGACCGCGACGTTGGTCAGCTTCGCCTGCGCGCTGGGGTTTGCTTACCTGCTGCTCTAAATGCAGAAATCGAGTTCGCCGGTCAGCGGGTTGCGGCGGCGGTTGGCCACCATCCGGTCGTACAGCGCCGCAATCTGCTGGCTGCCGGTTTTGACGAACAGGAACGGCAATAAGGCGTGGATCAGGCAGGCGCACCCGGTCAGCACCAGCCGTGTTCCGAAGCCCGCGGCGGTGAGCAGATGCTCGGCGTAGCTCTCGCCGACGCTGTCGGGATGATCGGTGAACAAGCGCATCGTCGTCATGATATTCCCCCGGTTGCCATGACTGCACAATAGCCCAGTTGAACTGCAAAATCATCACCTGATTTATCGCCTATATGGCAAAATCATGGTAATCGATCCCAATGAATGAACCAAATCCGCAACTCGATACCATCGATTGGGCAATCCTTGGGGTTCTGCAACACGACGCCGCTCTGCCCGTGCACGAGGTTGGCGAGCGCGTCGGCCTGTCGAGCAATGCCTGCTGGCGGCGCATTCGGCGGCTCGAAGACAGCGGGATCATTGCGCGGCGGGTGGCGCTACTCGATGCGGAAAAGCTGGGCCTCGCCACCACGGTGTTCGTCGCACTGCGCACCAATCGCCACGATCCCGCCTGGCTCGAGGCGTTCTCGCGCGGGGTGGCCGAGATTGAGGAGATCAGCGAGTGCCACCGCATGGCCGGCGATGTCGATTACCTGCTCAAGCTGGTGGTCCGCGACATCGCGCACTACGACCGGATCTACCGCAAGCTGATCGCGCGGGTGCCCGATATTGCCGATGTCAGCTCAAGCTTCTCGATGGAAAAGATGAAAGCCACCACCGCGCTGCCGCGGCCAAGTTAGGACTAGAAATCCGCCACAACCTGCACGGTAAATGCACGCGGCGCGGTGTAGGTCCAGCCACCGCTGGTTGAGACTTGCCAGCCGTAGTTATCAAACAGGTTCTGCACCAAGGGCCGCAGCAGGAAGGTGCCCGGGCCCATGTGGAAGCGGTACCGGGCGCCAAGGTTCACGACGGTGCGCGGGGCTGCCGAGAGGGTGTTGGCGCTGTTGCCGACCCGGCTCGAAAAGCTCTCCACTGCAAGGTCGAACGAAACCGGACTTTTGCCGGCGCGGGGCCGCCAATCGAAATTAAGCACCCCGTGGCGGCGCACCTGCCCGACCGGGCGCGGACCAATCTGGCCACTGCTCACCGCCTCGCCCGAGATGCGCGGATCGAGCAGCAACAAGCCGCCGACCACGTTGAAGCCCGGCACCAGCTGGCCGGTCAGCGACAGCTCGATCCCGCGGTTGTTAAGGCTGCCAAGCTGGCGATAACGCGATGCGCTGTCGAGATTGAAGTAAGGCTTGGTAATGCTGAAAGCACCCGCGATCAGGGTCAGGCGCGGGCTCAGTGCCAACTTTACCCCGCCCTCGATCTGGCGGGTATGGATCGCGGGCGGCGCTTCACTGCGGTTGACCGCAACATCGGGCGCAATCAGCGCCTCCTCCTGCCCGTGTGAAGCGCCGGCATAAAGGCTGAGACCCGTGGTCAGCGCCAGCGAGGCCGACACGTTCCAGGTGATCGGTCGGTCGCGCGTTACCGGGTCGGCCTGCAGCGGATCGGCGAAGTCGATCGTTTTGGTGTACGAGGTTTTTGACAGCCCGGCATCGAGCGCGAAGCCGCGTGTCGACACCAGGCTCCACGCGAGGCCATAGGTCAACTGGTCGACCCGGTCGCGGTTCTTGGGGCCAATCGTGTAGGCGGGTTTGAAGATATTGGCGTTTGCCAGCAGGCTTGAAGGGCCAAACTGGAAACTCGCGGTGCCGCCAAAGTGCCGCATCTTGTGCCGCCCGCGCAGCGACAGGGTGACTTGCTGGCTCAGCGACCCGCTGCGCCACTGCCGTACCAGCCGCGTCTCACCCGAGAGTGAGGCATCGATCGATCCCGCGTCGGCAACGATCCGGTGCCCGCTGGCGGCGCCGCTGCTTTGCACCCCGGTATAAAGGTCGGCGAACGAGGTGTGCAAATCGCGGCGCGTGTAGAACAGACCGCTTTCGATCCGCAGCCCCGACCCAAGCGGCACCTTGCCGATTGCGCCCCACAGCCAGGTGTCCGAATTGCGTCCGGTCCAGGACTGGCTCAGGTCCTCGCCTCGTTTAAGCAGGGGCGGTCCGGCGATACCGGTGAGGAACAGGGTTGGCCGCGCTTCATCGCTGCGAAAGCGGAAGTCACCGGCGAACAGCAGCAGTTCCGCGCCCGGTGCCGGACGCCACGCCACGGTGGCGCCAATCGCCCGCGCCGCGCTGGTCCCCCCTTCGGTGCGATGGGCATCGCGGAAGCCAATCCCGCCCGACAGACCCAGCCGCTCGCCACCCAGCGGCTGCTTGAATTCGATCGATCCGCCCAGCCCCAGCGCAAAGCTAGACCCGCTGTCGAGCGTGAGACTGTAGCTGGGCTTGGCGCGGGGCTGGGTCAGCGAATAATCGACGAGGCCCGTCGGTGCAGGGAACGGATAGCGTTGCGAGGCGGGGCCGACCCGGATCGTGCTGCCATCGACCAGCCGCGACGAAACCCGATCGACCTGGTCGAAATAGAGCCCTTCGAGCCGGACATTCCCGGCATCGACCGGATTGAACCCGCGCACGTCGTCGGTGGTGTAAAGCCCGCTCTTTTCATTGCCCACCGAGTGCCCGAAGGCATCGTTCGACTGGGTGGTGACATTGTCCGAGGCACGCTGCGCCCATGCAGCATGCGGCAACAGCGCCAGCACGGCGCCAGCCGCAGCCCCCAGTTTCAAATAACAACGCACCGGGTGCCCTTAGCAAGCGAAGCTGGTTTGGCTAGACCCTCTAACTCTAAATGAGACAACCTAAGCTGCGGAAAACTTAATCCGTTCGTGGTGAGGAGGGACAGAGCGAAGCGAAGGCCCGTCTCGAACCACAGGTGGCGCGCGGTCCTTCGAGACGCCACTTCGCTACGCTCAGCGGCTCCTCAGGACGAACGGAGGTTGGGATTCAACGTGGCCTTCAAACTAAACCGACGCATCACCGCGTTCGGCCGGATCCTCGTGCAGCCACGCGGCATGGCGCGGGGCGCGTTTGGTCGCGG